>JAUWPK010000276.1 GCA_030611625.1 Promethearchaeum sp.
TTCCGATCGATATACAGGAATGCTTAATTTATCACTAAGTTTTATTCTGGGATGATTAATTAAATGATTATCCTCAATAAGAGTACTTGAGGCACCGCCATCAAGATTTATTGCATTCGTAAAATCTAATTGCTGTACTAATTCACAACATTCTTCCAAGTATAATCCTGCACTTTTACGAGTTCTTCCATCAACAACCAGAAAAAAATAATTTTTATCATTAAAACCGAATATTGTACGGGGATGTCGGTTAGTAGTTATATCGGAATCAAATTCATGAGCATTTTTTACAAATTCGGTGAAATCTGATTGAATAATATCATCTTTTAAAAGAAGAGGTCCAGCTTGAAGGATATTTTCTTTATATTTAATTTCATTTGGAAAATCTATACTGATCCCATCTTTTGAAAAATTTATACAAGGTCGGCTATCATTGGTCATTTTTTGAATGTTTTCATTGTTAATTTTAACCCAATCTAAAGGCGGTTTGTTTTTTGAAAGCTTGTAAAAGCCTCCTGTAATACCAGCTATTCCCTTAGAACTTGTAACAAATTTCGATACTTTTTGTGGCACATTTGAATAAGCAATCTTAAGCGTTGTTGATTTTCGATCACTGGAAAGTAAAAAGGCTTCAAAAGGGAGATTATCTTCGGATTTTCCAATAATTTTTTTTAATATATAAGATTCTTCTTCTTTTAGATTGGTGATTTTAAAGGTTATCATCGATTTATTCCTTCATTATCCTACCTTGAATTTCTTGGATTTCTTTGTTTTTCAGAATCTGATCAATTAGCGAATAAATGTTATCTTTTTCAAAATATGAGTTGATCTCTTTAAATTTTTTAGCCAATTCCACAGAATTTCTATTTTCACTAGTCAAATTAATTTCTGATTCATCAATGTAATCTGAAATTCCAAAAGCAACAGTTTGTCCTAGTGAAAATTTCGATTTTTTCTTTTCATTTTCAGTATTTATCTGAGAATTGGGAGGAGTGCTACCATCATCTTGGTCGGACAAACGATTATCTAAATAAAAAACCATATTTTTAGATAATCCAATAAGCGGCATGAAATGAACTGGAGTAATATGCTGTCCTACAAGATAAGAGAATTCATCTGATAAGTCAATTGCAGTAATAATTCCTTTAAAGTAAAGACGTTTTTTTTTATAAACTATCTGTCCACTTGCATTAAGATTCTTCCTCAATTTTTCCATTAGAATCATATTAGCATATTTAAAATAATACTCCAATTCCAGGTCAGGAATTTTATCTTGTTGAATTTGTTTTATTAACGGTTCAGCATTTATAATATTCAATTTCATAGATTCAGATAGGTATTTTGCATTTTGCATTATATTTTCAATTATTTTTATATATTTTTCATTATTCCATGAAATACCTAATGAATCGGCAAAAATTAAAACCGGTTCGATAATAGCTCCCCTTCTTAGCATTAGTTGTGATGCTACATTTTCCCCTTTTTTCCCATGGAAGAGAGCTAAAATTGCCTTATCTGTTTCAATAGGGTTTCCTCCCCAGATTGTAGGTATTTTTTCAGTATAAATATAGGCATGCTTCTCCCTAACTTCGATATAAATTGTTTTTTTTGGATTGGATAAATCCACTATCAGTGATTTTCCATTTGCGGAAAAATCTTCAAAAACTGATCCCCCAATTTCTCTTTCAATTTCGATAGAAGTTTTAGGAAAAGGTTTAATTCGGCTTGCTCTCACTGCAAAAGTATCATTATTTTCAATATAAAAAGAAGCCAGTTTGAGAACGGAATCCTGAATAATTTCAAAGTTGGGTTCAACTGAATATCCAGGAGAAAATGAATGCAGACCGATAATATGTTTAAAAACTTCTAGCGCTTTAGGGATTTGTTCAGTTTCAAAATGAAATATTAATCTTCCAAATCTCCGATATGAAGAAATGAGATTCAAACCTTCGCGCTTGCAAACTTTACTAATATGGTCTAATAATGAATATTCCATCCGTGCACGTACTTTTTTGGATTTTAAACCTAGTTCGTTATAACGTCCGATTATTATATTATAAAATTGCATGACTGACGCATTTTTCATGGAGTTCGATAAGAATAAAAGATTGATCTCCAAAAAAATAAACGCTTAATAATAATTATATAAACTAATATAACTAAACAAGGTTGAAAAAAATGAGTGATGAAGTCAAAAAATATGATGTTGTAGGTCTGGGATCATGCACTTTAGATCTAATATTTGAAGTGGATGATATAATGAGATTAGATATTGTAGACAGAGATAAAATAGAAAAGAAGTATATATGTATCGAAAATTCTAGCAAACTTAATGTAAAAACTGTTAAATCTTATCCAGGGGGCTCCGCTGCAAATATATCTTGCGATTTATCAAATTTAGGTTTTAAAACGGCATATATAGGGGGAATTGGGGATGATACTGCAGGTGAAACTTGCTTGGTAGATTTACAGAATCATAATGTGGATATTACAGGAGTAAAAATATTTTCTGAAGATTCTACCGCACATTCGGTTATATTAATTAATTCAGCTTATAAAGATCGTTCAATTCTCGCATATAAAGGCGCAAATGATTTATTTTCGAAAGAAAATATTCCGACAAATATGCTCCAGAATACTAGATGTTTTGCTTGGACGAGTTTAACATCTGATAAAGGCATTGAAGCAATAAAAAAATGCATAGAAATCACCAAATCTACAGGTGGAATAATTGCTGCAGCCCCATCTATTTCAATAATTAAAAAAAGACTAAGTGATGCAATTGAGTTAATGCATTTTGCAGATATCATTAGTCTTAATGATGAAGAAATTCAAGAAATCACTGGAATAAAACAGGATCTTCATGCTGCAATGGCTAAATTATTTACTTGGGGAATAAAAATTGTTAATCTCACGCTTGGTAAAAAGGGTCAATGGATATCCGATGGAAAAACACTGATTAAAACCAAACCACCGAAAATTCATGTAATGGATACAACCGGTGCGGGTGATGCTACAATGAGTGGAATTATATACGGAGTTTTAGAAAATAAAAGCCTCCATGAAACAGCAATGATAGCATCCTCACTTAGTGCAATGGAAATTGAAGCTACAGGTGTTAGAGTTGGATTGCCTGATAAATTCTCAGAGCTTCAAACATTTATTGACAACCATGAATTTCAACAAGAAACGAGTAATTTCTAGTTTTTTTCTATTTTAGAGGAATTACTGATGGGAATTGAATACCGAACTTATAATTCTGGTGATGAGGAAGAATTAGCACAGCTTTTTAATATCTGTTTCCATGATTCAGGAACAGGATTTTTAAGAACTCCTAAAAGCATTCTTTGGCGTTATTTAAATCGTCCTGGAGGAAAACCAGAAGAAATACAAATAGCTGTGGATTCTGAAAATAAAAAGATCGTAGGATCCATCTCCTGCCCTATTGAAAATTTAATATTTAATAATGAACCATTCAAAGCAGGGTCAATTAACGATGTAGCAGTATTACCTAATTACCGCGGTATGGGGATTGCAAAAAAATTATTGCAGCGAACAATAGATTTTATGAAAAGTGAAAACTGTAAAATTTCAAGCTTAATTGCAGACCCAAAGGGTCATGCGCGTTCTCACATTTATCTACCATATGGGTGGCAAGATATTGTGAAAATAGAGGTTTGGGTAAAATTAAATCTTTTAATCCTAAGGTATTTTCCAGTAATTTTTCCATTGGCTCCAGCTTTACTGTTCAATAGATTAAAACATAAATTAAGTTTAAAAAAACTTGAAAGAAAACTACTTAAACTTAATTTCAAAGTAAAAATAATTCACCCGGAAAATAACATTCCAATACCAAAAGAAGAAAGTGAAATTTACAGATGTATGTTAAACGATAATTCCAAGAAATATTTCAACGGTTTTGTTGAAATTTTAAAAGATGATTGGGAGCATTTTCGGGAAAATACACTTTTAACCAGTTTAGCACCAACCTATGTTGTTCTTTATAAAAATCAGGAAATAATCGGATTTTCGACCTTTACTCGCCAGTGGTTCTATTTAGAAAAGATTGGATTTCGAATTCCTTTGGCTATTACTCGGGAATTTATAATAGATCGCAGATTATTTTCAAATTCAAATGAATTTATTTTAACTAGCTCATTTCTTGTTGAAAAAACCATTGAAGCTTCAAATAATCGTAATTGTTCTGCTTTGTTATTCTCTGTTTCAGCTCAGAATAAAATTCTAAATTCAATATTACGTAGCAAAAGACTTTTACATCATTCTGGAGGAGTTTTAATGTATAAAAATTTAGATTTATCTTCAATTAAGTCATTTTCAGCCCCCCCATTTAATTCTAAACCTATTCAGCATGATATGGGAGAAATATGGCTATACCCATAACTCTTTTTAATTAATTCTCAAAAATTTTCTTATGATTTTTCGAATATTTTCACTTCAATTTTGAAAAAATAATTCAGTTATTATTAATTTTGAAACATAAGGAATGAAAAAAGTATTCTTGATCGATTATGATCTTTGTTCTCTAAACTCTTGTGGACAACCATGTGTTAAAAAATGCCCGATATCTGTCAGTAATCAAAGGAAAAAACAACATCAGAAAAAAGATGAGGTTCCCATTCGCTACAAAAAATCAACTGATAATATGATCATAATCGATGAAATTTGCATAAAATGCGGAATATGTTTGAATGTCTGCCCAAGAAATGCAATTTATTCTATATTTTTATTGGATGAACCAGATGATGATTTAATTACTCATGAATACCCAAAAAAAAAAGATAAAAAACAAACATCTATTGTTCCCAATAAAAAAATTCGAGGTTTTCGATTATCTGGATTTCCTACGTTATTACCGGGAAAAGTTACAGGATTGTGTGGACCTAATGGAATTGGAAAATCCACTATTCTGAATAT
>JAUWPK010000360.1 GCA_030611625.1 Promethearchaeum sp.
GAGATATCCTACATAAATCTGAAAATAAACAGAAAGAAGCTATTAATCTCGCTTCGGACCTAGGAAAATTCAAAAAATGTATAATTTTTCATAATTTTATAGATTCATGTATTTATATTGATTATGAATTGAAAAGAAGAGGAATTAATACATTTTTATTACACTCTAAGATTGAAAACATTGATAAAAGAATTGAAATCCTTGAATCTTTCCGATTTGCAAAGTATGGGGTCTTAATTACTCCCAAACTATTAGATGAAGGTGTTGATATACCAGATGCGGAGATCGGTATTAATGTAGCATATTCGACTAGAAAATTACAATTAATTCAGAGATTAGGCCGAATTTTAAGGAAATATCAAGATAAAAAGCCAGAATTTCACCATTTAACATGTAAAGAAGATAGATCCCTTGGTAAAATTTTGCCAGAAGTTTTAGAAGGCTTGCGATATGAACAAGGAAAAATTAACAATCAAATGAAAGTTTTTGGAAACAAGATTTCTATACGAAAATTGGAATGTTAAGTATATTGTATTATTAAATAGAAAATCTTGCAGAAATTTGGCTATAGAAATAAATTATATATAAAAAACTAAACACTTGAAAGATTGATAGCCCTTTGTTCTACAGGTTCAGCAAAATTTGAAAATTTCTTCAGCTTAGCTCTTTTTACTTTAATTTCTTCAACGAAAAATTGCTCAAAGGCAATGATGAACCCCAATTGGTATCGATGAACAACGTCATCCAACTGTTCCCCATATTCCGAAAATAAATCATTCGAGATTACGGCAATTTCACCGTCAAATTTGTGCATCATTTGGAGAATGAAAATGTCTGCTTTCATTCTTGAAGGAGATTGGCTTATAATTCCTTGACGCGCCCATTTTTCATATAATTTCCGATCTGATATCGCAAATCTTAGAGAAGCGTCGCATATGATAATCCAGTCTAAATCTTCTCGAACCAATTTCAATCTATTTAATTCTTCCTGAAGAACAACTAAATTTTGAATATCTGCTTTATTTTTACTATTTCGGGTAGTGAAAGCGATGTTAGCGCCATCAATTATGACCTTTTTTATATTTTCCGGTAGTTTTATGCTCATTTTTCTTCTTTTCCTTTTTTTATGGTATTGTAAAAAAAAAGAAACTCGTAATGAGTTTCAAAAAAACATTTTCAAGAATTTTTCTTATTATTTATTGGAATTTTTTGAAGCTGCGCTGGAAGTTCGTGATTTAAACCCTGAATCCCCTTTAGAACCTTTTTTATCTTGACTTGATTGAATTCGTCGAGCAGCTTTTGAATCAATTTTTTGTGATTTTTTTCCCATTTTTTCACCTCCATAATTTAGTATTTTTAGATTTGAGTAATTCTCGAAAATAGCATGCATTGCGTTGATTAAACTTATCTTCAGAAAAAGCCACTTGCTTGAAAGCGTTTAAAACACCTATCTCTAAAACAGAATCGCTATAATTATGATGATTGTTTGTGTCTTGGTAAAATCTCCCATCAGGAGTTATCATGCAATAATAATCTCTTATCATATTGCTTGTTTCGTATTGTGGATTTAGTTCTTGGTGCCGATTGATGAAGTTGTAGTACTGTTCAGTGGTTAATTCCCCAAATTCTTTGAAAAAACCATCATTAATTCCGAATATTTTGTGCACTTGAAAGACTTTCCAACGAATCGGTTTAAGTTCTCTTATCAATTCTTGCATATTTTCTTTCCAATTCAAAGGAGTAATTGTGGTGTTGATTTTTAACGGGATATTGTAATCATGGATCCATTTGGCTTTCTCGCGGATAACCTTAACATGAGAATAAGGTGTAGAAGAATTTTCGTTTCTTACTGCTCTCCCAAGTGCTTTTTCAACACTCATATTTGAAGAATCAATACTCAGGCCTATTAAATCAATAAATATTCCGCATCTATCAAGAAAATTCTTTGATATTCCTGTTCCATTTGAAATAATTGAAACAAATAATCCCTTCTTTTTTGCATATTCAATTAAATCAGGTAAAAATGGGACTAAAGTTGGCTCCCCGCCAGCAAAATTTACTTTTTTACAACCATTACTGGCTATTTCATCAATTATTCCTAGCCATTGATTTAGGGTTAACTCTTTTTGCATGAAGCTATATTTTGCAAAGCAAAATTTACAATGATAATTGCATGATTTCGTAATATGGAGATTGATTGACTCAGGTAGATGATTTCTAATCATATTTCCGTGTTGCAAATTTTTAACGATTGAAATGTCAAGCTGAATTTGGTTCATTAAATATAAAATATAAAATTAAATATTAAAAAATTTCTTTTGATTATAAAAATTAAATTTTGATAATAAAATTTGCTTATGAATTAGCGTCAAAATGATATAAGAAAAATTTAAAAGAGGATTTTGAAGAAGCTGAAGGCGAAAAAAAACATTTATTTCTTTGGAATGAGAAAATTTGCGATGATTGAACCTAATCGTTTTAAGGTCAGTATATTTGCTCGCCTATTTTTTTCATCATGGGAACGAATTAAAAGATCATTTTTTTCTAAAATTTCACAATGGTAACTCATGATTTGAGGTGAAACTTGTTTTTTTAATTCAAAATTAAATTTTTTCTTTCCAATATAATCCCTATTGATTTTTTTCCTTAATTCGGCTTGTGTCAAACCTGATTTACCATTAGTCTCGTTTTTTAATATATATATTATTAATTTCTGTAAAGTGTGCATTTCATAAATAGGTACTTTTGGCATTTGAATTTGTAAAACTTCAAATTCTTCTTCATCTTCATGATTTTGCTTAATATATTGAATTTCTGCACCTATTAGTGATCCTCCCATAAATGCTCCCAAGCTCATTATTTTCGTGCCTCCAGTAACATTTATAATGAATTTTACATCTTCTTGTTGCCGTAAACTATGGATTTTTAATATATTCTCAAGGAC
>JAUWPK010000327.1 GCA_030611625.1 Promethearchaeum sp.
AGGAAACAAAAAATGACATTCAGAGCGAAAATAAAAGAAATTAGAGTAGTAAAAGGGATATTTGAGGCCGTTAGTTCAATAATTACCGAAACATTCTTAGATATTGATCCGGATAAAGGAATTTCAATGGTAGCTATGGATTTATCTCATATCTGCCTTGTATCATTATTATTAGCTAAAGAGGATCTTGATGAATTTAAAGCAGATAAAAAAATCAAAATTGCAATTAATTTAGAAGATTTTGTTAAGATAGTTAAACGTGCTAATCCACAAGATGAAATAGTTTTTAAAGATGACCCCGCAGCTAAACGTTTTATTATTGAAATGAAACCTGAAACTGCAAAGAAGGCACGAAGATTTACAATTTCAATAATTGAAATTGATGAAGAGAAAATTGGTCAAGAATCACTTGATCAATTAGAATTTTATAATCATACCACTTTCAAACTTTCTTACTTAGATGAAGCGATCAAGGATGCAGAAATTTTCTCGGATGCATTGGAAATTGTTGCTGATAAAAACCTGAGCTTTTCAACCACTGGGAACATAGGAGATATGACATATGAATTAGAAAAAGAAGAGTTAATCAGTGCCGATTTTACACAAAAAAGTGAAGGCATCTTTGGATTAGAATTTTTAAAGAACATTTTAAAGGTTTCTGCTGTTTCCACTAACGTAGAAATGTCTATGGCTAGCGATTTACCAATAAAGATGGTGTTTGATATCTTAAATTCCAGTAGAATAGTCTATTATTTAGCACCGAGAACTGAAGATGAAGAAAGCGATGAAGACGACAGTCTTTATGAAGATTAAAAAAAAAATTAAACTAAGATTCTTCATTGCACATATAATCCCCCTTTTTTTCCTATTAATTTTAATGTCACAGATTATTTCTTATAAAATGATAAGTAAAATCTTAAAGAAGTAGAATTTGTCTAATGCTTATTTTTTATATCCATTAATTTTGTATAATTTATGTTTATTATTAGATTAGCCTAATTAAATTTTTCAATAAAATAATAATATTGATGATAATACAGAGCTGATATAAAATGATTGTAAGTTTAATAATTACACTACGTGAAACATTAGAAATGGCCTTGATAATTGGAATCATTTTTAGGTACCTACGAAAGTCGAATCAATTGGAATATAAGAAATTTGTTTATTGGGGAATTATTGCAGGGTTGATATTGAGCATATCTGGAGCTTTACTGATCAATTCTTTATCGATATTATTTGAAGGTAGAATAGAACAAATATTTGAAGGGATAATAATGTTAGCCGGTGCTTTTCTTCTAACTACCATGATTTTATGGATGTTAAATCAGAAGAATGTTGCCGAAGAATTGGAAGAAAAGTTACAAAAACAGACCAATAAAACTCATAAATTTGGAGTATTTTCAGTTGTTTTTGTATCCATTTTGCGCGAAGGAATTGAAACAGTATTATTTTTGGGAGCAGCAAGGTTTTCAGAAGAAAGCAATTCTTTGTTAGGCGCAGTCATAGGTATAATTACTGCAATAATTTTAGGATTTATTATTTACCAAGGAACCTCAAAAATCAACTTGAAACTCTTCTTCACGTATACAAGCTATTTTCTAATACTAATTGCTGCAGGATTACTAGCTCATGGTATCCACGAATTACAAGAAGCGGGTATTATTCCAATTGTAATTGAACATATATATGATATCAATTTTATTTTAGATGAAAAAGGAACCTTTGGCTCATTCTTAAAAGGATTATTTGGATACAATGGAAATCCTTCTTTAATAGAGACAATTGCTTATGGTGTTTATATGATTGTAATTTTCAATATTTGGAGATATTTGAAAATGCAAAAAATGCAAAATATAAAAGCACAGAATTCAAGAAGTCAACAAAATGAGACACATTTGACCTTAGAACAAATATCTTCGTAAATTTCGATTTTTTCTCGTTATTTTAACATATATTAACCATTAAAGAAAATTAATTTTCAAGCAAAAAGCCTAAAGAAAGCGATTTTTTCTGTATGTATGAACAAGGAGTATATTAAAGAGTATTTTAAATTCGAGTGTAACCCCCAAGCTGAACCGAAAGCTGTTGTACAGGGTAAAAAATTTAGATTCACCATTCTCAGTTCGAGATTAATTCGAATGGAATATTCTAAGTCGGGAAAATTTGAAGATCGCCCCACTCAAATGGTTTGGTTTAGGAATTTGGAAGTTCCCAAATACAACCAAACTACTCAAAATAATTTTCTTATTATAGAAACTGAACATTTAAGTCTAAGATATAATCAAGAGAAACCTTTTAACGCCCGTACTTTACGTATTCGTTTGAAAGAAACTAATCGATTGTGGTGGTATGGCCAGAAAGATTTTGGAAATCTCAAAGGAACCTATCGAACTTTGGATATGACAAATGGGAGAAGGAAGCTTAAGAAGGGTTTAATGTCCAAAAAAGGATATTCGGTGTTAGACGATTCTAAGGCTTTAGTATTTGATCAAACTTATTGGCTTATGCCACGTGGGGAAAAGTGCATAGATAAGTATTTTTTTGGGTATGGCAAAGATTTTCTGGGATGCTTAAAAGATTTTTATCAAATAGCGGGAAAAACACCAATGATTCCCCGCTTTATTCTTGGAAACTGGTGGAGTCGCTATTGGGCGTATGATGAAACCGAATTGAAAGAGTTAATTGAAAATTTTGCCAAGAATAAGATACCGCTCTCGGTTTGTATTATTGATATGGATTGGCATTTGGTCAAGATTGACAAGAAATACGGACGGGGATGGACAGGTTATTCTTGGAATAAAACATTATTTCCAGATCCGAAAGAAATGTTGAAATGGTTGCACCAAAGACAGTTGAAAATATCCCTAAATCTACATCCCGCAAAAGGAATCAGAGGACATGAAGAAATGTATCCCGAAATTGCTGGTTTTATGGGAGTAAATAAAAACATTGAGGAACCTGTGAATTTTAACATCACCGATCCCAAATTCACTAGAGGATATTTTGATTTGGTCCATCATCCTCTGGAAGATCAAGGGCTGGACTTCTGGTGGCTAGATTGGCAACAGGGCCCAAAATAGGTAATGAAAGATTTGGATCCGCTATGGATGCTTAATCATTTACATTTTTATGATCTCGGACGGGATCAAATAAAACGCCCTTTTATCTTTTCAAGATGGGGTGATAAAGGAAATCACCGATATCCAATCGGTTTTTCGGGTGATACATTCGTTTCATGGAAATCTCTGGCTTTTCAACCATATTTTACCACAAACGCTTCCAATATTGGGTACGGTTGGTGGTCTCATGATATTGGAGGCCATATGGGAGGACGAGGTAATGCCGAATTATATACAAGATGGGTCCAGTTTGGGGTTTTTAGTCCAATCCTGCGTTTACATAGTACTAAAAATCGTTATATAAAAAGAGAACCTTGGCGATATGATAATAACACCCTTAAAATTGTTGGGGATGCTATGCGTTTGCGCCACAAATTAATACCCTACATCTACAGTATGGCTTATCAAAATTACCAGAATGATGTTCCCCTCATGAGGCCGATGTATTATTATAATCAATCAGATTCTCGGGCATATAAATTTAGGAATCAATATTGGTTCGGAAGCGAAATGATTGTATCTCCAATTGTTGCTAAAATGGATAAAAAAACCAATCATATACTTCACAAAACTTACCTACCCGATGGTTTTGGACCATTTTTCAATCTTTTCACACGTGAATTCTATAAGGAAGACTCCATTGTGACAAGAGCCTATAATCTTCAAGATATACCCGTATTTGTCAAGGCAGGAGGGATTATCCCACTAAATATTGATGAAGTAAAAAATGGAACGGATAATCCTGAGAAATTACAAATTTCAATATTTCCAGGCCGATCTAACGAA
>JAUWPK010000163.1 GCA_030611625.1 Promethearchaeum sp.
ATTATTAATAAACTCTTTCATGGCTTCCCATGCAATGTTATAATTTAATCCATTATATTCATGGGCAACTCGATTTCGTAATCCATTTATCTTTATTAAAGCCATTAAACTGGGTTGAGACAGTATCTTCTGATTAAATAAGCTTTGATAATTCGTATAATTATCTTTTGGGTTGATCTGTTCATCTTTTAAGATCATTGCTGACAAATCGCTACATAATTCTGCCATATTTTGAAATACATGAATTATTGCGTAAACCCAATGAATATCCTTATTCATGTCCAAATCAGTGATCGGATGCGATTCAAGCCATTCTGAATATTGTGTAAAATAAAGATTAAACTTTTCAAGTTTATCTTGATACCGCACCTTACGTTGTGGTTCCATTCTTATTATTATAAGTGAATATGGGTTATTAATAATAACCTCTAAAAAATTGAAAAAGGATTATGATATTATCGGATTTTAAATTAATTTATTAAAAATTTGTGATATATGTCAAAAGTTAAAGCTAAAAAATCGAAAGAAAATAAAACTAATATTAACAAATTCAATTCCTATAAACTTAAATTCATGAATGCGAAATTTTCAAAGAAAATCATGGCATTTTTCCTTATGTTCATCATAATTTCAATGATTTTATATTGTAGTGTTAGGATTTTTTCGATAAGACAAGTAGATGGTGAAGCAGAATGGAGAGAAAGTAATTCTCAACCATACCTCTATGTATCCGCAGAAAAATCATATGATTTAGGTTATTTAACTGGTCAAAATCTCTATAAACAGATATTTTCTCTAAAAAATATACTTATACTACTTAGTTCTGAATTTGATACATCCTATTCTGAATTAAAAAAACTCGCCTTAGAGTATAAACCTTTTATTCCTAATGAACAGATTGATGAAATGGAAGGAATTGCAGAAGGAGCTACAAATAAATTAGGAATCCTGATAAATTTTAATGATATTCTTATCCAAAACACATGGATTGACATTCTCTATGGTAAAATTATTCCTGACATGATCGAAGAAAATGATATTGATCCATTAGGTTGTACTGCTATTTCAGTTATGAATAATGATAGTATTCCTGTTTTTGGACAAAATTTTGACTTTACTTTAATTTTCAAATCATGTACTAGCTTTGTTTTACATAAATTAGGTAATAATCCAGCAATCTTTGGAATAAAATTTGGTGCAGCAATTAATTTTCCTATCGCTAAAAATGAAAACGGAGTATCTGTGTTAACAACAATAATTAAAACAAATGTAAGATCCTCCATGATGATTCCTACAACTTGTCGAACAAGATTAGCGCTTGAACAAGCTCAAAATGCAAGTTCTTATATTAATTTATTTTATAATGTGTTAGGAAAAAATCAAAATATTGGATTTAATTCTATAATTATTGATAGTAATAGCATGTTTGCTGTCGATGCAGTTCCAAATAGAATTAATATTCTCACTCCATCATATGTAGTAAGAACAAATACATTTGTAAATGAATCGTGGCAGATATATTTAGTAGATAAAAATTATTCGAAAAACCGTCAAAATGAAGCCGAAAATCAATTAGAAGTTAAATTGGAGAACTTAGTTCTTACTAATGAAGAATTGATTGATATACTTCATTCTACACCAATTATATTCCAAAAAAGCGAAAATAAAAAAGAAATTGCAACATTAGCATTAATAACTAATTTGAATTTTGCTATTCAAAATTTGGAAGACAAAAAATGGGGAAAAATACCCATTTAATATATAAATGAAAGAAATTACATTTTTTCTTTATTCCATTAAGGAAATCTAATTTTTTGAGAAATTTTGCTACGTTTTCAACATCAAAATATATATCCTTAATGCATACTTTCCGATTATTACTAAGGGTTATAATAGGATATAGTTTAAAAGTATTAAAAAATTTAGTTAAATAATGATTTGATCAAATAACTAATGATTAAATCATATTGGATGATTGCTATGGAACAAATTAAAACATATTTTCAAGTTTCTAACGAAATTAATGCAATAAATTTAAAGATCCAGAGGATATTAGATAAATATCTTTTAGGAATTTTTATTGCTAGGAAAGGAGGAGATATTTTATATTCAAAACAGTTCCAAACTAATAGTACATTTAATCTACATCTTATGTCTAATTTTATAAGTGCTCTTTCCTTATTTGGGGAAGAAAATATAGGTGATATTAAAAGAATTTTCGTTGAAGGGTTAAACTTAACAATGAATATTGTCTCCAAACATGATTTGATACTTACAATATTATTCAGACCCGATATGACACAAGATTTCTTAAACGAAGAGATTCATAAAGGGTTAGATATGTTTTATAATGAATATAAAATCCAAATTGATAAATGTCTAACAAATCAAGCCATATATCAGAAATTTGATGATAAAATGGCAGTTTTAATTCATTCATATTTAGTAAGAATTAACGCATTATAACTGTATATTTTTAGTGAGACGACAACCTTATGACTAAAAAAATAAGATTCGAATGGTTTGTTATTTGTCCACACTGCCAATATGAAAAATCTGCCATAAATACAAGCTTAACTAATTATAATTGCCTTGTTTGTGGGAGTTTTTTCAATTCATCTCCCAATTTTAGAGTAAAAAGTAAGAGAAAGATAATATCTTCTCAATAAAAATATCATTAAATTCCTAAGATTTAATTGTCAAATACCAAAAAAATATTTATTTTTTGTAAATTTATGTATATTTTTGAAACAATATTTTTCTTTTTTATTAATTCTTTAATAAAAAAAGGCGGATTAAGGGGAAATCTATAAAATAATATTTAATTCAATATCAACTAATAGATCTAAAATCTTATCTCATGGTGGGAATCATAGGAAAATCAAATAATAAAAAAAAGAAAAAAGAATTGAAAGGAAGCTTGCAAGATCTATTTGTTCATAATGCGGATTTACTTGAAATGGCTTTAGAATCTCTACATGAAGCTTTGATTGCATTTTGTGCTGAGGATGAAGAAAAAAAAAACCATTTCTCAAAAAAAGTAATTGAGTTAGAAGATGAACAAGATCAATGTCGAGATGAGATAATTTTAAGAATATTTGGTTCAGAATCTATGGTTTTTTCCCGTCCAGATCGAATGCGGATGGTTACAGCCATGGATCGAATTGTAGGTCAAGCCAAGAAAGTAATATTTGATATTGACGTTTATACACCAGATTCTATTATACGAGAATTAGGGACTCATATTGAATCTATTGGAAATAAAACAGCTTTAATAGGTAAAATGACGAAAAAGTTATTAGAACAATTTTTCTATAATTTCGATCATGCAATAAAGAATTGTGTTCAGATAAATGAAGCCCGACATGGAGTTCGGGAGAGAAAATTAGAATTCTTCAAAGCGTTATATGCAATTAAACCAGATTATCGCGATTTTCGGTTTTATGCAGAATTAATGAATAATCTAGCTGAAGTAACTAACAGAATGGAACATTTTGCAGATTATATTTATGGATTAGTAGCTAAATATTCAACTTTTTAAAACATACTCATATTCGATAATAAATGAAAAAATAACCCGGGAATACAATGGACCTTCTGATACTCATAGTGATTTTGATAACACTCTATTTAGCTTTTGGAATTGGCTCAAATGATGAAACAATGAGTTCTGTTGTGGGGAGTGGTTCATTAAGTTTAAATCAGTCTGTTTTATGGGGAGGCTTTTTAGCTTGTATCGGCTGCATCTTCCTATCAAAAAATGTGGAGAACAATATTGGAGCAAGTTTGCTATCACCAGAATTGCAAAATGAGTATGATGTCTGGATGATGTTAGCAATAATCCTTAGCACGAGCACTTGGTTAGTTTATGCTTCTAAATCTGGCGTCCCTATATCTACTACTCATTCTGTTGTTGGAGCTGTAATTGGTGTTGCTTTTATGTGGTCGTTTATTCCAGGAAACGATTTTTTATATTCATTGGATTGGGCAAAATTAGGATTTATTGCATTAGGGTGGATAATATCTCCTGTATTTGGGTTAATAACTGCGTATTTAATACAAAAACTTGTTCATAAATTTATGACTCGTAAATGGAAAAAAGATGGCGTAATTGGATTTTTAGAAATTGAAGTATTAGAAAAAAAGTTTCGTATTATTTTGCTCTTTTTTATATCAGTCACACAATTGAGTCGTGGAGGTAATGATTCTGCTAATGCTATTGGAATTTATTACGGTTTAATTGAAACTGGTGATATTCCCTTATCATTAGCTGTTTTTATTAAAATTCTAATTGGTTGTATGATTGCAGTAGGATTAATACTAATTGGAAGAAATGTAATAAAAAATGTTGGGGGGTCCTTAATTGAAATGCGCCCAAGTGATGCATTTGCGATTGAAAGTTCCAATGCAATTGTTGTCCTCACTTGTACTCTCCTCGGTCTTCCAATTTCGGGCTCTCATGTATTAATTTTCGCAATTATCGGAAGCGGACTGTCGAAAGGAGAAAAACCTAATTGGAAGCCTTTAAAAAAAATGATTATAGCATGGATAGTAACTTTTCCTGCAGCAGCCATTCTTTCTGCAACTATATATTTAGGTTTTATATTAATTATTTAAAATGATGCTATTAAGTTATAGTCCCCAGTTGTGTAAAATCTGTTTTATTTCTCATAAAATTTTAGCCAAAAATAACGCATGTGGGGGGATTTGAACCCACGAGAGCAAAACTCACTGGATTTCGAATCCAGCGCCTTCGACCACTTGGCTACACATGCTTTTTTTTCTATTATTTAAAAATTACACAAAAATAAAAAATCTTACGGGTTAACCAAAATTATTATATTTCTAAACTCAATATTAATTTTAGATACTCTATATTAATGAGTTGAATGGAAAAGATATAAAAGTGGACCAAACTCTTCCGACAAAATGGGAATTTCCATTATATAGACAATTAACAAATAGTTGTGGGCTTGCTTCTATTTTGATGCTGATGGATCCTAGTAAGAATCCCAAATTACAAGAAATATTGGATAAAATTGGACAATTAATCAATCCATTAATTCTCAAGATACTTCCTATAAACGAATCGGAATTTATTTATCAGTATGTGCTTCAATATGTATTATTAAAAGCAATTAGTCAAGATTCTGAAGAATTTATGTTTCTAAATCAGTATTTAACAGAGCAATTCGAAAGCTCATATGAAAATCACAAAATAATATCAAATTTCAAATTAAATGAGAGCCATCGCAAATTCATTGATCATGAAATGTTTGCCATTGCAAAAGCTTATGATCGTTATATTCTTGAAGGAAACACGATTCCCACTCTAATGCTTAAAAATGAAACTTTTTCTATTAAAAATGACATGGATTTAAAGATTTTGATGTCAATTTTTGGATATGTTTTTATTCCATTTAATTCCACGAATGGCGCTTTGGTATATAAAAAAAATAAGGAGTTCCTGGAAAATTTATGCAAATCTCATATAGATCCAGAAAATCGAATTCTTTTTGGTGATGGAAAACATTGGCAAGCTTTAACAGGATTGTACCCGAAAAATTTGGATAAATGGGTAGTAAATAATGAAAAAATTGCTCCAAAAATCTCTCTGAAAAATTTTATTACAGTTTATAATGATCCTATTCTTCCTAAACAACATTCAGTACCCCTTAAAGAGATAGTTTCTCAACAATTTTTTTATATTTTCAAAAAGAAGAAAGGAGATAATTCAATATTGTGGAATCGTATTCAAAACGCAATTGCTCAAAATATACCGAACGAATTAGATGAAACTATTATAAACAAAAACAACTGTATTGAAAAAAGTTTTAACGAAATGGATGAAACTATTATTAGAGATGATGATTTATTTTGAAAGATCCATATATACGACATATACCCACTTACACACAACATGTTAATGGTTGTGGGCTATCTTCTCTTTTAATGTTGATAGATCTTCAAAAAAATGAAGAAATTAAAGCCTTCCTTGAAAAAATTTGGGAAAAAATAAGAGGAATATATGGAAAAACGAGCTTCAATCAGAAGGATCTCCAATATGCTGTGGCTTTACAATATATACTTTTAAAATCTGTTGGATTTTCCTATAAAGATGCAATATATAAATTTCTCAACCAACGTTTAGAATATCTATTTGAAGATCATAGAATTATTAATAAATATAATCAAGAACAATATCGTCAAAATTTGCTAAATAAACATCAATTAGATGAAGCTTATACATATTTGCATTATTTGGAGGGTGATCATGACTTTATAACTCCATTAATTTTAATGGCAAATATACATACAATGAAAACAGATGCCGAATTAAAGATATTGGCAGAAATTTTTAACTATGAATTCATGTATCAAGATTCAGAAGATCAAACTGGAGCTTTTTATTTCTCAAAGCAAGATTTAGTAAAAAAAAATTCTGATTCTGCGAAAGAAAAATGGAAGAAGCTGGAAGATTTCTCAAATAATCCTGATATTATTATACTTTATGGTCAGTACCACCATTGGTTAGCAATACGCGGGATTTATCGAATACATCAACTATCTAAAATAAAAAAATCTCAAGAAAATGAAGATTTAGAAAATATTCCTGAGTTAAATGAAAAATCAGATATTAATGAGTGGAATCGAAAAAGTATGATTATCGATATGAATGATCCTGCTACAAATACAACAGTTCAACTTAACTTTTCCCAATTAAGCGAAGGAGATAGGTTTTATATACTCAAACATAGGACAAATACTGATTTTAAGATTTTTAAGCAATTCCTTAAATATTTAGATAAAGATACTAAAGAAGAAGAAAAAAGATGGAAAAATTTTCTTAGAAAGAAAGTTAAAGAAAAAACTAAACCAATTGAAGAGAAAATCATAAAAACTGATGAAGAAGCTTCTATTGAAGCAAAATTTGAATCTAAAATTAAAGAGATATTGGATGGCCCAGCTAATTCTGGTCATCAAAAAAAATATCGAATAATTAAATTAAAAGAACCACCAATAAGGAATGAATCTCCAAAAGAAAAATCTGAAGATGAGAAAGATTACCCAAAGTTCTGGGATATGATGGATGAAGATTAAATAGGATTATTTTTTACTTTTCCTTCAATTTGAAATGGACCTATCGATCTGCAATGAGGACATCCACTTTCTTTTAACTTTTCTATAGTTTTAATTTGACTTATTTCTCCAATTTCTATTGTTTTATGGCATTTTAAACAATAATAAAAACGAGTTGTTGGGGATATTTCTCCAGTGTAAATTGGTTCTTCAAATTTGGTATCGGCTGGAATTAAAGATTTAGTGGTTTCAGTTGTAACTAAACGCAATATTTGCGTTTGATTTCCAAGAATCGAGGCCCCTTCATATATATTGAAACGGGGGGTGATTTCCATAATTGCTAGTCCCATTTCAGTAATTATTTCTTGAAGTTTTAAGAATTTAGTAGCAGACCTATGAGCAAATGATAAATATATTTCCCTTCCAAGACTAATACTTAACATATCTATTGATCTTGAAAGTGTTAACCGAAGGCCGTTTTCAGAATATGGAGGATCAATCATTATCGTGTCGAATTTATTGAGTAAATCATTTGGGATTTTTGTTCTATAGTCCCAAAGTTTGTATTTAATATTGAAAGTTTTTTCATTCACTGTATTTTGAATACCTTCCAAAATTCTATCATCTATATCAATAACAACCATTTCATCCGGAATTAATTTGGGATTTTCAGGAAAGAATCCTAAATATAATAATGCAATCGCAACCGATGAATAATCATCATCATCCCCCAGTAAGCATATTTTCTTACCTTCGAGGGCACCTTTATCATAAATTAATAGTGCTCTTCTTAAACTAGTTTCAGCAGTTGCAAATGCTTGATCTAGAGTTGTATCCA
>JAUWPK010000314.1 GCA_030611625.1 Promethearchaeum sp.
ATTATTAGGAAATCCCTTCCCCCAATTCCAAAGCTTTCGGTATATCCTGTAGTATATAGGTAGTTACTATCTCCCCAGACATAATTACTCAAATCCGTATCAGTTCCCCCCCAAGTTTTATTCCATATTTGGTTTCCATCGGTATCCCATTTTATCAACAAGATGTCCAAGGAACCGCATCCAAAGCTTTCCGTATATCCCGTTGTATATATGTAGTTGCCGTCACCCCAGACAGATTCCCCAGATTCGTAATCTGCACCCCCCCAAGTTTGATTCCATATTTGGTTTCCATCGGTATCCCATTTTATTAACATGAGATCAGATGCACCTGCTCCAAAACTTAGTGTATTGCCTGTTGTATACAAATAGGTTCCGTCACCCCAAATCGAATAAGCGAATTCATAATTTGCACCTCCCCAAGTACGATTCCAAATAATTTGGGATGATGAGGATAAGACTATTTGGTTTTTTAAATTGGTTTCATTAGTTAATTCTGCTTTTTCGTTATTATTTTTATTGATAGTGTAAAAATTTCCCAGCAATATAGATGAAAATATCATTAAAGAAAGAAATATGAGTGATACGTTCTTAATCATATTCGTTATTTTTTTTTTGGTTATTATTATTTTATTTTTCATATCTATTTCCTTTTTGAATTTTTCTTAAAAATAAATTTGATTATCTCCTATAAAAAAATTATGAAATTAATGACTTAAATTGCTAACGATGTTCGCTCGAACAATTGCTATGTTTTCAATGCCATTTTTTAAGAGTTTCATTTTTCTCCTATTGTAATAATATAAAAAGAATTAATTTACGTATTCTTCAATAATTTCTAATGCTCTTGGTTTTGCTATGCTATTTCTATAACTTTGCCATGCTTGGATGGATGGAGTCCACCTAAACCCGCTACTTTTTAATTTCTGAATTGTGGCTCGATCCGGTTTATCTGGAAAAAATAATTGTAATCGGTTAGCCTCTACGTTGTCAATAATTTCTACTCCGTTAATCGTTTCCGAAGTGGTGTCTTGGGATCTCTGTATATTTAATTTTTCTAATCTGTCTTTTAATCTCCTAATATTAGCACTATTATTTTTTAATTCGAATGCTGGAAAACCGATTCGCCCCATATAATCGGGGACAAATAAATTATTTATTGAATTTTTTGAAAGTCCTTCTATCTTCTCCAATTCTTTGATTTTTTGAGCCTTATCCAGCTTCTTACTTCTAACGATTTTATTGGCTTTTTTCATTCTCTCTTGTACGCTAGATAATATTTTAATCTTGGATTCAATCTTTTCAATGGCGGTGGGATCGTCAGATGAAATAATTCTACTTTTGATAAGTCCAAGTCTTTTTTTAATCGCTTTTTGAGCTTTTTTAATCCATTCAAATAATTCATTTTGCTTTCTCGAATAAACATCGTTTTGCTTATTCATTTGTCGGGAAGGAAAATTTGATCCGCCTGTGATAAAAGTACTTGCTATTGAAGAATGCCGACTAAGTTGTTCTTTTATTTTATTTAAGTATTTATCCTTATATCTCGTAAATCTGCAATGGTTGAATATAGAAAATAACAAATTTAAAGAACCTCTTTCCCAAAATGATGAAATTATTATTAAGAAATTGAAAAAACAAGGATGTAAATTCTATTCGTGCAAAGATATTAATACCCAAAGATAAATTCGAAACTCTCTTTTTTCTCTAAAATGCGATTTTTGCCATTTAAACGAAGTTGGAAAAATCGATACTTTTGACATTTTTGATGTTTTAGCAAAGATAATAGAAGAGCAGATAGAAATTTGCCAAGAGGCAGTTCTTAAGCCAAAGAAACGGAAAAAACCTTCATTAAATAATTATTTTAAAATCCTTGCTCTTTTAAATAATTAAAATTGAATTTATAAGCCGTAATAAGTAGATCATTTGTTAAAACGTGAATGTTCCTTCCATCTAAAGAGCTAATTATGTAAAAATTCGGAATATCTAATCTTTCTGCAAGTTCAATTATTGTTTCCATCGCTTTCTCTTCACGTTCAGGTGCTATTAAATCAGATTTCGTTGCAATTAACAATAACGGTGAATCCTTTGGGGCATTTTCCTTCCAGATTGAAAACCATTCGTCAATATAATTTGTTGTTGAATAACGAGTAATGTCGTACAAAATTAAACCGCAAACAGATCCTTTACAATATCTTGGGAGCATGAAACGAAATCTTTCTTCTCCTGCAAAATCCCAGATTTGAGCTTGAATCGGAATTTGAGGTACATCATCGGCGTATTCTGAAGCCATTGGGTCGAAGATAGAGGTCTTTAATAGGTGAAAATCAACGCCAATCGTCATTTTGGTTGTGGAATCGAAGGTGCCTGTTATTATCCTCTTAGTTAGAGTTGTTTTTCCGACACCTCCTTCACCTAAAATGCATATTTTTAATACATTTTTTGAATTTCTTGCTCTAGCGACCATCATTCTCCCTCTCACTTAAAAATATATTTTAATGTTGAATTATTACATCATAAATCTAAGCAATTTTGTATAATTAAATAAGGCACAAATACTTGAAAAAGATTTTTAAAGAATTCAATGAAAATTAAGTGACAGTGGAGAATAATAAGAATAATAATAAAAATAAATTTCCCTCAACTTCATCATTATCCCGTAATTATTCTGGATCAGTGGCGTACTTTACGCCCATAGAACTAGTGAATTGTATTCTAAACGGAATAGATTATTTTTTGCGGAACAAATTCAAGATTTCTTCTGGTATAATTGGAGATAATTTAGAATTTATTGAACCTGCTGCCGGACTAATGATTTTTCCCCTTAATTTGGTCGATTATGCAAAAAAGAGAGCTACATCTGAAGAATTTAATACATGGTTATCAAATACTTTGTTAAAAAAACTTCATACTTTTGAAATCAATCCTGAAATTTATAGTTCAGCCAAAAAGCTATGGGAAAAACAAATTAAACCCTTAATCCATCCAAAATCTCCAAAAAAATTAACACCCAATCTATACTGCGAAAGTTCCATCAAAGAGCATGAAAATGGAGATAGTTTGATATCAAAATTACCCACAAATTCAGATGATAAGTTAATTATTTTCGGAAATCCTCCATATGCTGTTAGTAGTCAAGTAAAATCACCATGGATTCAAGATTTAATCCATGATTACAAAAAGGAACTTAATCGGGATGGCAAAAAAAAAATACTAGGGCTTAAGGGTATTCAGGATGATTACGTCAAATTCATTCGAATGGCGCAGTGGAAACTTGCAGACCAAGATAATCCCGGAATCCTTGCTTATGTTGTAAATAATTATTTTTTAGATGGAGATATCTTTCGTGGAATGCGCGCATCTTTGAAAAAAGCATTCGATGAAATATGGATCATAAATCTCCATGGCGATCCAAAAAAGAAACGGTCAAATATAACCGATGCAAATGTATTTGATATACAAACTGGAATATGCCTCTTTTTTGCCATTAAACTTAGAAATAAAAAAGCATCTCAAAATATTGAAAAAGGCTGTAAAATTTTCTATAGCGAATGCTTGGGTTCAAAATCTAAAAAATTTAATTTTATTTCACAGAACTTTAAAGAGATTCCGTTTGTAAGCGTCCCCGAGCGTTTAGATCACGAATTTATCCCAATATCTCCGAAAGAAATTGTACTTGAGAGCAAATATAATGAGTATCCCTACATGCCCAGTATTTTTAAAAAAAATATTATAGGCATTCAAAGTTTGCATGATAGTCTTATAACACACCCAAATCTCTCGCGCCTAAAGGAGATAATTAATAATTTTTATGATGGTTCTTATTCAAAATTAGAATTCAAAGATAAGAAGAATCAAAAATGGGTTAAACATGAAGGTGTTTCGTATCACGACGCCAGAGACTGGAAAATAGAATTCGGATTGAAAGGTTCAGCGAAAAAAGCCCTAGATCATATAATTCAATGGAACTGGCGGGGTTTTGATAAATGGTGGGTCTCGTATGATGAAAATTTGATTACTAAAGGATCTAGCAGTTATAGTTTAATGCAATTCTTGCTTCCGCATCAAAATAATCTGGCAATAGGTGTATCTCGCGTTTCGCGAAAAGCCTCAGGAGAAAATAGCACTTTCATAACTAATATTATAGCGGAATCTCATTTTATTGA
>JAUWPK010000184.1 GCA_030611625.1 Promethearchaeum sp.
AAAAATTTAAAATATAGAAAAGAGTAGATAAAAATGGTAAAATTACGTTCATTTTCATGGTTAATCGTTGGTTTATTCCTATTTTCAATAGTATTCCAAAGCAATTATGATGGACAAATACAAACAAATTTCCAAAACTCCCCTGATTCATTTCAGCTCAAACCCATATCCTTGGGTGGTGATTTGGATGAAGGTCGTCCTTCACATGCAATAAAGAATAGTTCTTTAAATTCATTGGGTGAAATTGAAATTACCCATTTTTATTTTGCTGATGATGTAGAATTTCCAAGCGATGATCATTTCTTTCCATCAAGTTCTAATATAATTAACTTTACTCATCATATTCCTGAATTCTTAGGAACCATTGAAAATGCAAGCGCTGAGAGAGCAATTCAAAGACAAGATCCCCGAAGTACTAACATCAAAATTCAAATTTCAGAATCCGTAATTTGGAATTACAATGAATCTGTTAAGAATTACATTGTTGGTTTTACGCCCGTACTTCAAAAAGCATTTCTTGAAAAAATGTATTTTAATGGAACTGAATTAGATCCCTCAGAATATATCGAAAATTCAACTATAGATGGTGATAATAAGATATACAGCTTTTATTATGATTTTGAAGAGGTTTTTGATAGTAGTAATTCTACAGGTGAATTCAATTTAACTTATGTTTACAACATGATATTTCCAATCAAGGAATGGTCCGTTACTAATATAGAACCCAACCAATTTATTTCAGAGAATAATCAAACATTTACCCAACAATTCACATATAATGTTACTTTGGGTGATGAAAGTTCACGAATTGATTCCCTAGCACGTTTAAGGATTTATTTACCAAACCATCAAGACATTTTTGAATCTAATCTTGATATCTACAATAATAATATAACACTTCCATCAAATCAATATGCCATAACAGACAACATTCTAACATTTACCAATGCAACATATCTAAATGAAACCTTTTCATTGGATATGACCTTTAAAACTAATTTTACAGTAGAATTACTTGAAATAGTTGATGGTTTATGGTGTGAAGATCGATTAATTGAAGGATTAAATATCCGGGAACGAGATTATAAAATTACAATTACTGAAGGTCCTGCTGATTTAATTCTAGAGAATATCGGAATAAATGATACAGAATTATATTTTGATCAACTATATAATGGCGGAGAAAGCGGAAGAGGGGCTTTAGATAGATATGTATATATTGAAAACATGAATAAATCAACTGGAGAAGAATTTTTTGATCCTAATGACACAACTACTCTACCTGAATATGTTGATGGAATCTCTTTTTTACATAGCGTAAATATTAGCATAATTGAACCATATTGGCTTGCGAAAAATGAAATAGATATTATTACCATCAAATATTTCGCTGTTCACAATCTTTCAATAATTATTATGGATAGAATTAGTACCCCTTTAGAAGGATATAGTGTTAAATTATTTATTGGCAACAGCTCATACGGAACATCTATCAATAATTTCATAAATATGCCATTCCCAATGATTAGTTCTGATGGAAATGGTGAAGTTGTATTTAGATCAGTTCCAATCGCAAATTATACAATAAAAATTTATAATAAAAATGATGATTATCTTGAAAATGCAACAGTAACTCCTTTAGAAGAAAAAAATTATATAGTGACCAGTATTCCGCATTATCCCGTAACAATTTTAGTGTTTACAGCAATAAGTGCTGCACTCATATCAATTGGATTCATTATTTTCAAAAAAAATTCCTAAATTTTTTTATTTTTTTATTTTAAAATCAAAATCTTTTTTCATCAAAATTTCTTATTTTCCAAGGTAGAACATGATTGTTTATAATTATGAAAATCTTGAAGATTTCCTCAAAGCCCTATCCAGATGTATCAATAGTGAAGTTTTTTCCCAGTATATTGAACCTAATAACACACCTGAAATTAGCTCCTCGGATTTTAAATTAATTTTGCAATTTTTGGGAAAACCTGATATTAATAATACAAACTTAATTGCCTTATATCAGTGTGTATTAAGAATTAAAACAGTTAAAGAAAGAAATAATACAATTGAAGAGTTAAAAAAAGCTTTTGACACTGCCGGGAGTATTTCATTAATTCAAGGATGGATTAAAGAAATTTTCCAATCAATTTCTTAACAATGCTACTGTTAATCACAATTTACTTTATCCTTTGGGAGATACTTCTCCTTGATAAATATAAGTTTTGCTGGTGAATCCGTATTGTTTTTTAATCCGTGAGATTCAAATGCCTCCAATCGGATTGCCGTCCCTTTAAGTGCGTTAAATTCCTTTTCTTTTAATACAAATGTCATTGTGCCCTCGGTGATATAAAACGTTTCTCCCATTTTTTCATGGAAATGAGCGGGTTTTTCTTGACCCGGTTGAAGTGATATAAGTCCCCAATCAATATCTGGACCGCGATTCATGTATCTAACTCCATTATCATTTTTCTGTTCGTTCTCATATATAATTTTCATATATTTCAACCTTAAATTTTCATATTACCATGCTTTTTCTAATAATTCCCTTAATGACTCAGGATCGGGCGTCCGCGGATTAGAATTCACCGAACCACCTTTTGTATTCTCAATTATCCAACCAAAATCCTCTTTTAAGACACCTAAATCCCTTAGTTTAAGAGGTATCTGTATCTGTGAAAACATCTCCTTAATCATTGAAGCCAATCTCCGAGTATTTTTCTCATCTGATGCCTCTGCCTCATATTTTGTAAATAAATCCAACTTACTAAAAATACGTCCGATCCTCGCATATTTATCGGCGCGATACTCTAAATTATACTCAATTACACAAGGTAAAAGCGCGCCACACACCTTTCCATGGGGAATATCGTATTTATAACCTATCGGATGGGCTAACCCATGAACCAATCCCAAACCAACATTTGAAAATGCAATACCTGCAAAAAATGAACCCAACAACATTTCCGAACGCGCCGCATAATCATCTCCATGCTCAAAAACCATTCGTAAATTCGGTGCTATAAGAAAAATCGCTTCTAACGCATAAATATCAGCAAGTGGATGGCTTTTTTTAGATACATAACTCTCAATTGCTTGAACCAATGCATCAGCACCGCTTGAAGCTGTAATATCTGGGGGGCAATTTAAGGTCAATTCAGGATCTAGCAATATATACTTTGACATCAAATGACTTCCTCTAATACTTTTCTTATATCCACGTGTTCTATCTATTAGAACTGCATTACTTGTGATTTCTGTTCCTGTTCCGGCTGTTGTTGGGATTGCAATAAATGGTAACCCTGGCAGCTCAAAAGGTTTTCCTTCATGATAATCCTCGGCTAAACCACCATTTATAACAATTCCCGCTGTCGCTTTTGCCACATCCATAACAGAACCCCCACCGATGCCCACAATAAAATGCACCTTCTCTTCAAGAGCCATCTCAACAGCTTCGTTTACCATGGTTACGGTTGCTTCACCCTTTCCACATGAAAAAATACCTGTTTCAATGCTGTTTTGTTCACAAGATTTTAATATTTTATCCAGAGCTCCCATTTTTTTTACAGATTCATTACCAATAATTATCAAAATTTTTGGGCGCTCAATTTCTGCCTTTTTTATATGCATCAACATAGGATCCAGTAATCTAAAGATGGCTTTTGGAACATTTTTTACAACACCCTTCCCAAATTTAATTCTCGGTTGTGGGAATGAAAAAACAACATCCTCCCAATGTGTCCGTGGTAAAGGGAGATTTCTTAATTCTTCTGTTTTCTCTTTCTTATCTTGTTCCTCTTGTTCCTCTTGCTTATCTTCTGGTAATTTTGCTTGAGACTCTTCGGGCTTCTCACCCTTTTCTTTATCCATTTCTTGATCCAATTTCTTGTCAGACTCTTCCATATTTCTCTCTTAAAATTAAAATTTCTTTAATAGTTTAAAACTATTGCTCTTTAATTGAAATAATGAATAATGGAAAATGAAAAATGAAAAATAATTCGGATTATAAAAATTCATGCCATGCTAAGATATCTTAATTCATGGCATATTTCTTTGTCCATTCCTTAGCTTTACTCGCGAATTTCTTATAATTATTCATAGCTTGATCCCCCGCTTCAAAATTAAGCGGATCTCCCGGATTAAAGAATGGGGGCTCGCAATGAATTTGTCCCTTTAATGCCTCTATAACATTAGTCAGCGTTTTACTAGGTGTCCAACCGCTTGCGCCCGTTTTTATATCTACTTTACCAACCAGCTCAGGATTGATTAGATCTAAACAAATATTAATTTTTCCTGGAGGAATGCTCGAGTCAATATTTGGGTGCCATAATAAAGTATGTTCATACACGTAAGGAGGGCTGAATGGGTAATTATCGCCCATTTTAATTTCGAACATAAATTTTCCCCCTTCGTATGGTGTTCCCTCTCTTCCAGTGATTGTTAACCTTAAATGGTCAACGTTCATACCCCATGGTTCTATACGGACCAAATTTATATCTTTAAATGATTCAACGGCTTCAGTATAGTCGACTTCTTCGCGCATTTTTATTTCCTAGAATAATTTTATAATATTATTTCTAGTAGGATGTAAGAACTTAAAAAAAGTTTCAATTATCTATTTAAATGAGTAGTGAAATCAAGCCTTTTCATAGTCGGGAAAGCATTTTATTTGAATTTTACCAAAAAAATTGATAATTTCTAAATCGGATCCATAATGCACTAATTATATTTGCTTCTTAATATTATACCCAAAAAAATCAGCATAATGTTTGAAAAACCCCTTAGTATTCCTTGAAAGATAATCTCCTTTAATATTTGGGTTAAATATTATTGGTTTTATATTATAACCCTGTTTAATCTCAAAGAATCGGAAATATTTGAAATGGATTGCATTGGTTGGGCATTCGTAGATACATCTCATACAAAGATTGCATGACCTATCAAATTTAATTGTATCATCATTATCATCAACTAGTAAAATATTTCCTGTTGGGCAATTTCTAACACAATTAAAACATTTTATGCAGGAATCAGATATTTTCATGTATTTTCCTAACCATTTAGCCCCTGTTGTTTCCATAAAACTGAATAGTTTCGATATTATAGTTAGGATGATGCTATTTTTTTGTAGGAATACTTTTCTTTTCATAATGTCTTGGGCTAATTTCTTTATCCTAATCTGAGCAAGTTGGTATAATTGTTTATTTAAATTATCTTTGAATTGAAGAAATACATTTGTAGGCATAATCGATAAATTTTCATTAAACACATCAAATCCTTTTTTTTCCAAAAGATTTCTCAACATTTTAGTGGATCCACCGTTTAGGAAAGGATCTCCCGATGATCTCAAAGTAAATGCTTTTTTTCCTTTATCATTATGAAGCCGATGAACAAAATCGTAAACAATTTTTGGTGCGTTGAAAGCGTGAATTGGATAACCTATGCCAATAAGGTCATATTTCTCTGTTTTTACCTTGATTTTCTTTTTAATAATGGTTTCGATTTTCATTACAATTACATTTGCATTAAGATTGCTTAATTCCTTCTGAAGTAGATTTGTAATGATCTCAGTATTTCCAGTTCCAGAAAAATAAAAAATACAAATTTTCACAAGATAATTAAGTGAAAAAAGGGTTTATAATACTTTTTAAAGTCTTATACGTGAATATTAAAATCTACACGACTGATCTTATTTTATTAAAGCCGAGGATTTTAATCAAAAGGAAAATATGCAAAAACCATGAATATTGTGATAACTGGGAGTACAAGAGGGATTGGGAAAGCTCTTGCAAACAAGTTTTTGGAATTGGGAGATACAGTAATAATAACTTCGAGATCGAATGATGCTGTTAAAGAAGCGATTAATGAATTCAGTAAGAAATATGGTGCTGAGAAAGTTTTTGGCATTGTGTGTGATGTAACTGATGCCCAACAAGTAGATTCTTTGGTGAAATTTGCAGTTGATAAGTTGAGAAAGATAGATATTTGGATAAATAATGCAGGAACGGCCGGGGATAAACGTTTACCTTTAGTTGAATTGGAAACTTCGCAAATAAAGCGAGTGATTGAGACTAACATTATCGGAACTTTATATTGTTGTAGAGCAGTTTTAAAAGTAATGATTTCCCAGGGTTCAGGGCATATTTTCAACATGGAGGGTATGGGATCTGATGGAAGGACTTATGCAAATTCGCTTGTTTATGCTACATCAAAATCTGCAATTCCGATGATAAAGAAAACCTTGCTTTTAGAAACTAAGAAACTGCCGGTGGGGATTCATGATTTAAGTCCGGGCATGGTATTAACCAATTTACTGCTAAAAGATAATCCTGATGCCCATACTAAAAAAATTTTTAATATTTTGGCAGAGAAACCAGAAACAGTTGCTGAAAATTTAGTTCCAAGAATTCGAAAAATAAAGGGAACGGGAAAAAGAATTAGTTATTTGACTGGCCCTAAAGTCATGTTGCGTTTTTTAACAGCAAGGAGAGCCAAAAATAAATATTTCGATGAAAATGGAAATCCTGTGAATCTCTAAAGAGGAAAAATTTCACGGAGATTGTTTTAATTTTTTGTTTTGTTTTTCTTTCAATAATCAGATTCGTTTTTATTTTCGTTTTCTTTCAATTAGATAATGATCAAAGATAATAAGAAATTGAATCCTTTTCTTGGTGTTGTAATAGGGTTTGTCTTTATATTTTCTGGGATTTTCATAGCTCAATCTATAGTTAGTGATAATTTGAGTTTTTATTTATCGTTAATAATTATGACACCCATTTTCACTGTGGGTTCAATATTCTTAAAATTAAATGCATCTTTTCTTGGATTTCAAATGTTGGCAAAAAAATTAGATAAAAATGCAGAAATAATGAATCCTATTACCTATCTTGACAATACTTCTATTATAATGAAAGTAAGAGATTTATATATTGTTAAAAATATTAATAACTGTTTACATATCTTGCAAATGAATGAAAAAGAAATTTCCTCAGTATCTTGGATTAGAAGAATGTTTCTCGGGCCAAAATTACCTATATATAATCCAAAAGCTTCTCCTGTTATAACAGAATACGATGGTTTTGAAATCAGAAAACGTTTGGGGAAGCCTAAATTATATGATATTGAAGAAAACCAATGGATTACAGGACATGCAACTATATTTATCATATTTCCCATGCTTCCCTTTAAAAAAAAGTTACATAATTTACTAACCCCTGAAAAATTTCAAGACTTAACAAATATAATAGAAAAAATTAATTTAATTGACGCAATCTAATTAGCCGAACATTTAAATTTGTTACTTTTTCGATGATTTGAAAGAGAATTTTCTAAAATCTTTTGGGATCTTCCATCCATATAAATATATTATTTGCGGCAGACCTATTCCCACGAATACCAAGCATTTCCACCAATCAGTGTAATTATTGATTATGCTAGATAAAATACCAACAATTAATCCATAAACGAAAATTGCATGATTAATTGTAAACATGAGAAGGAAGTTGAAAAAACTTTCATTATAACCCTTATCTTGATATTTTT
>JAUWPK010000013.1 GCA_030611625.1 Promethearchaeum sp.
ACCACTTTAAAAAATTTCATTCCATCTTCTACTGATTCTATATAAGCTGCAATTACTTTCGTATTATCATCATTAGCAAGGTATTCAATAAAATCAACTTCATCTGCATCAACTTTATTTCCCAAAGAAATGAAAGAGCTAAAGCCGATATCATTATTTACTGCCCAATCTAAAAGCCCTGTCATCATGGCCCCCGACTGTGAAAGCATTGCAATGTTTCCTTTCTTGGGAGTTTGATTTGCAAACGAGAAGTTGCCATTTGTAATCAGACCTAAGCAATTCGGCCCCAATATTCGCATTTTGTATTTTTTCCCAAGCTTTTGGATTTCCAATTCACGTATTCTTCCTTCTCCACCGACCTCTTTAAAGCCTGCTGTAATAATTACAACAGCTTTCACCTTTTTCTTGCCACATTCTTCCACGACGGGCACACAAAATTTGCTTGGAATACAAATAACAGCCATATCAATTTCATCTGAAATATCAAGAATCGACTTATATGCTTTATAACCTAAAATTTCTTCAGATTTCGGGTTTATTGGATAATATTTACCGGGAAAATTAGAATTTTGCATATTTTTAATTACTGTGTTTCCAATTTTTCCTAAAGTATTACTCGCTCCTATTATTGCTACAGATCTTGGATTAAACATCGCTTCAAGTTCTTTCACAGTCTTCGAAGACATCAACAAAACACTATGCAACTATCCTTAAATTTGTTTTTACAAATAATTAATTGAATACAGAGAATTGCCATTCAACCAAAGGTGAAAGTAAATTTAATAAAAAGGAAAAATAAAAAAAATAGGAAGTTTTAAAAACTTTTTTATTAAATATATTATCAAAACGTTTTTAGGAGTGATTTTTAATGCTTTTTCAAATGGATGATATATTTTATTATATGGGCTCAGAAATTGTGATTATGATTATTGTGAGCATAGTTCTCTCACTTATAATGATAATAACTCAAATATTAGTTGGAGCGGGTACGTTGAAATGGGGTTTAGAAGCTGTTGATGGTAAAGATGAAGGTTTTGGTTCTCGTTTAGGAACAGTCTTTGTAATTTTTTTAATTAATAGTTTTCTTCCTTTGATTGGTCTTTTCATCGGGTGGAAATTTATCTCCTCTCGACATGATTTAAATTATGGGGAAAGTATTCTGGCATTTATGGTATACCAACTTCCAATGTTAATTATTCTTCTTGTAATTTCACTGATAGCATCTGGAATAATTACTGGAATTGTGTTTTTAATTCTTTATGTATAATCCATTATATAGCGAAATACTTTTTTTTTCTTTTTCTTTTTCAATTCAATATTACAAGTATATAATGCGAAGTGATATCCAGGAATACTATTTATAATCTCCATGAAAACTTGATCGATTACAAAGAATGATTCATCATTTTGTTCTGATGACTAATTTAAAATTAAGAAGAAAAAATATATGAATAAAAAAAAATTAAAAAATTATTTATGTTTTTTGCTTAAAATTATTATTCCTAAAGTCGAAATGGCAAAAATTGCAAGAAATAGTTCCATTGGGTAGCCAGGAATACTCTGAATAATTTCAAGAATATTAAAACCTTTTTTCTTAATTAAAATACCTGATTTTTCCTCATCTTCAATACTTGTCATTTCCCAATGTTTGAGTATGCCTTTTTCATCCCATAACATCTTCAAGTATTCAGATGTTTCAAGTTCAGTGTCTTCCACACTATATTTCATTCCATATTCAAGTTCTTCTATACTATAAACAATTGAATTGTTATCGCCATAGGTCGTATCAAGAAAATCATCCTGATTTTCAACGACATCATTTAGTTCATCTTTAAAATCATCGAAAGAATCTTCTGACCACACAAGAAATATAAACCACATAAAACCTACTGCACCCGTTGTAATTTCATCATCGACTTCAAGGCCATCGTCTGCATCTTCTTCATCAATTTCGAAATCTGTAGTAATATAATACATTAATTCTCCAGTTGAATCAATTTCTTCTATTATTAGAGTAAATGAGCCGTCTACTGTAATATCTCCTTCGTCCCATAAAGTTAAGTTAAAGATCAACTCGTCTCCTTCTTCAACCAGTCAATCATTAGCTGCTAAAGCAGGTGAAATAGAACTAAATCCAATTAAAACCATTAACACAGATGCGATACCAAATTTTTTTATTTTTTATCACTTCTTTAATCGTTTCACTAAAACGATTATTATACAATTTCTTAGTTTATGAGTATATAAAATGATCATAATTAAAGCAAAATAATTATAAAATCTGATAAGAAACTGTTTCCTTCACTTCTAACTCAGTTTCCCCTTTGTAACTCCAAAAATAAGTATTTTGTTCGAGATTTAACCCTTCTCTTTGACGACATATGTGTTGACATGATACTCCAGTGAGAAAACCCCAAGTTGGATCACATTGACGCCAAGTTTTTGCAGATGGAGAGTAAAATTCGCACCAAGCATGCCCTTTATCGTTCAAAATTTGATCTTCTGGATTTATCGTCCAGCCATGCACAATCCTTGCAGGAATCCCTCCACCACGTAATATAGAAACAAATAAATCAGATATTTCAGAACAATCTCCTCTTCTAAGGCGTAAGGCATTTGCTGCGTTGTCTCTAAAACCATTTATTTCATATCTGATTTTCCGATTAACAAATTCAAAAGCAAGTTTAATGAAAGTTGAAGCATTAATCGAGTTTTTTTTTAATGCTGAAATTAAATCTTGAATTTCAGAATCAAATAATGGCCAATAGATAGATGAATTCAACATTTTTTCTCCTAAACTACCTACTTTTGTAATAACATTATATTCAGTCCATTTCCCGAAATTTGGAAGCATTACGGATAGATTCCCTTTCGGTTGCACATCTACATGAAATGAAATGTAATCCGTTTTACCTGCTGGAAGTTCGTTGATATTGAACTTAATAATTGCATTATTATCATCATCTTTTACAATTTTAGCTTGAGAAATCATGGGATTAATAACATTTTGAAATTTAGTTGTTGGGGGGATGTAAGAACTAAATTCAATGTTTTTAGCATTCTTATTTCCTAAGTTAATGAGTTGATAGTGATAATTTAACCTATAAAATGGAGCTTTTCCCCATTCGATTCTGATACTGGAAGATTTTGAAGCGTGAGAAACTAAGGATTTTGCGAATGTCCCTGGTATTATGTTGCGCGTTTTCTCTTTTGTATCAAAAATTACCTTTGCTAATGCCGAGCTAAAAAATAATTTACCTGCATGCTGTAAAAATACAATTTCTGTTAAATTTTCTTTGGGCCATTCAATAATATTAAGATTTCCAATCTTTTCGATATAATTTTGGTTTAATAACAATTGCAACTCGTATACATATTTTTCACCAGAGAAGATCGGTTTTGGGAATTCAACTTCAATTTTAATTCCATCTACAGTTTTTGTTTTTGATGTTGGAACAGGGATTTTTCCTTTAATGTATGCTGCGCAACCATCAATTGGTAAAGAAGTAGTGTAAGAAAATCCCAAAAATGGATTAATTCCTTCCCAAATCCCTGCAACAAATTGTTTTACCATAATATCATTGCGGTCGATCACCAGTTGGACTTGTTTAATCTCATTATTTTTGGTATTCGTAAAATTTCCTCCTCTACTTCTAAATAAAACTCACGAAATATAAAGAATTAGGTCATTTTGAATATAAGAAATGAGAGAAAAAAAAGAGAAAATTATTTCTTAATGCTTTTTTCGTTAACACAGTTGATAAGTTTATTGTCATTTAAATATTGAGCAATTCCATTCGCTGCTAGTAATGCAACATTGACTTGTGCTTCTTTGCTGCTTGCACCTAAGTGAGGAGTGCATACTACATTATCTAATCCGATATATGGAAAATCTTCTTTGGTTGCTGGTTCTTTGGAATAAACATCTATACATGCTCCTCCAATTTTTTTGTTAACCAAAGCATCGTAGAGTTCTTTTTCATTAACGACTGCACCACGCGCACAATTAACAATAACTGCTGTATCCTTCATAATCTCGAATTGTTCTTTACCAATCATGCCACGAGTTGATTCAGTAACCGGAACATGCAAACTCAAGAAATCAACATCAGAAAGGAATTTGTTTAGATCATCATAAAGTTCAACACCAATTGATTGTGCAAACTCCTTGGTAACAAAAACATCATAAGCTATAGTTTTCATTCCAATTACTTGACAGATTTTTGCTACGCCTGCTCCTATTCGACCAATACCTAAAATACCTAGGGTTTTTCCCTTTAATTCAGTTCCTTTTAGATTTTTCTTCTCCCATTTTCCTTCTTTCATTGATTGGTTTGCTATACTGATATGTCTAACCCAACTGAGCATTAAACCGAGAGTTAACTCGATTACAGCGTTTGTATTACCGGTTGGTGTTATAATGACTGCAATTCCTTTTTTATTGCAAGCGTCTACATCAATGTTATTATAACCTGCTCCAGCTCTTGCAATTACTTTAAGGTTTTTTGCAGCTTCAATTACTGCAGATGTTGCTTTAGTAGCACTTCTTACAATCATTGCATCATATTCTGGTATCATTTTGATTAATTCTGCTTCAGTATGCTTTGTCCGAATATCTAATTCTATATTGGAGCAAATTTCTAAACCTTCATCTAAGCCTGATTGGCTACAATTGTCTGCGACAAGAATTTTAAATTTTTTATCTGACATTTTTCCCACCTTATAGATTTTTCAACACTTCACTTGCAGCATCCAACATTTTTTGGGTTTCTTCTTTGGTAATCCAACCCATTGGAGCCATTCTAAATGTTTTTCCCTTAAGAGCTTTTCCGTAACCGTTAACTATTTTGTATCCCGCTTCAAACATATCATTAACGAATTTTCCAACATCAATATTTTTATTATTTGCAATGGTTACAACAGTTTGACTGTGATATCCTTCTTCGCTAAAAATCTCGAATCCATTCGCTACTGCCCAATCCCTAATCATTTGTGATCTTTCAGTATGACCTTTGTAAAAATTCTCTGGACCATCGGAAATAATTCTTTCTAAAACAGTCTTTAATGCTCGAATTTGAGGGATTGGAGGTGTGATTGGATGCTCGTCTGATTCTCCCTTTTTCTTTAGTTTAATAAAATCAAAGTAGAATCCACGATTTTCAACAGTCTTAGCTTTCTCAAATGCTCGATCCGAAATCGAACAAATTGCTATACCAGGAGGGATACCAAAACATTTTTGAACGGATGCAAGTGCTACGTCAATACCCCATTCGTCAACATTTAATCTGGTTCCTCCCATTCCCGAAACACAATCAACGCACAATAAGGCTCCACTCTCTTTTATAATCGGCCCAATTTTTTCTAATGGGTTTAAGATCCCTGTAGACGTTTCATTAAAAGTAATAAACACCACTGGATATTTTTTTTTATTCAATGTTGCTTTAACTAATTCAAGAGAGATTCCTTTTCCCCAATCTACCGATATAACATCTGATTTTTTACCGTTTAGCTTTGCAATTGAAGCCCATCTATCTCCAAAGGCACCGCAAGTGAAAAATAATCCTGTTTCATCATCCTTGAGTAAATTTCTAACACAAGCTTCTAAAATTCCCGTTCCCGAGTTCGCAAAAATTAAAACTTCATTTTTTGTGCTTAGTAAAGTTTGTAAATTTTTTCTTATAGATCGATGCATTTCACGATATGCAAGACTTCTGTGAGTGTCATTGGCTTTCCCTAATTCCTTTAGTATCCATTCTGGTGATTCTACAGGTCCAGGTGTAAAAAGCATGAAATCTTTACCATCTGGATTAAACTGTTTGGTAGGAGACATTGTACCTTTTTAAAAAGAACTGATTTATTTATAGTTTTTCGATCGCACATCCCATTTATTACCCAAAATTTTTTTACCAATAATTGAAGAAGTGCTTTTGAACAATTTTTGTAGTAGGCATAAATAGTTGTTTTTCCGCTATGCCTTTAACCAGAGCATCTTCAAAAAAATCTTCAAAATCATCTAAAAACTCTTGCATTTTCTTGCGGATTTTCTTTATTTCATGGAGTGCAATTAGTGCCATGATCACGTGCTTTCCTTCTTCGATATGAATCGTGAAATTCTCTTGTTTAATCACCTTAATAATCTTTTTATCTTTATCTCGCAAAATCTCGTTAAATATTGATGAGACCGCTACTAAAGCACCTCCCAATAATATCTCGGAATCTTTATGATATTCTGTTTTATTTCCCAATTTGGTAAGATCTTGGTTGTAAATTGTTACTCCCGATTTGAAAATAAGAAATAGATATTGCATTTCTCCTTGCCATTCGAGTTCTTGTTTGGATGGAAGTGTTTCTTTTATTTGGGATATAAATATGGCCGCAATAACAAACATAAAAAGTAAGTAAACTGTGAGGTATGAATAATCTTTTAGAAATTCGTTTTTTAGAAGCTCTGCAATTCCAACCGCAAAAATCATCCCCAGTCCCATGAATATATAAGCTAAGCTCATTTTGTCTCTAATAAATTTCTTTTGAGTAATCTCAACAATAATTAGTGGGATACTCGTTAAGTAAAAAGTTGTTCCTATTCCCAATACAATAGGAAAGATATAATCCAAATAATATTCTCCCTTTAAAATAACAATCAACAAAAAGGATAGCGCTTGTATTCCTAATCCAAGGAGCATTCCAACTTTTCGTCCTAAAATATCATAAATTTGCCCTGCTATGAAAACACTAATTACAAATGTGATAAACATAATCAAAACGAATGTATTGAAGAATTCTTGCAAATTTTCTCCTTCAAAAATTAAAAATATAGAATAAAATGGAATTGTTAGGAAAAATCCCCAGAAAAAAGCCATAAAGATTTCAGATAAATTTTTTTTATCGAAAAGATATTTACTTACTCGCAAAGAAGATTGAGGGTGTAAATTTACATCTGATTTACCGATTAAAGTAAAAATTATAATAGTAGTGAAAATAATGACCAAGAAAATAATGTTTACTAAGGGAAAATTAGAATTAATTATTATCATAAAAACTATTAGCAAATTGATTACAAAATATCCTCCACAGTTTGCTCGACCGTTAAATTTTGGATCAGGTAATGCATATGAAAATTGAATAAAGATTAAACCCGTAAATGAACTACCAAAGAACCCGGTTGCGAATAGAGATATAATTACAATTATTGGATTTTCCATTGTGATTAATAAGATTAGAAATAATAAATCCAAAGCAAGAAAGAAAAGAAAAGCAAAATAATAATTTAATTTGGGTATTATTTTTAGCGCGAAAATACCTCCTAAAACACATCCAAAGTAACAGATTGCTAGAAAATACAATTCCAATCCAGATTTTATGATTGCGTTATATTCAAAAATAAAATGACTGGCCCACAAGAGACTTGCTGCAAGATCGGCACCGATTATAGATAACCATTGTTTTCGAGAGAAAACATCTTCTGGTGGAAAAATTTTCATAAAAGGTATCTCCTATTTATAAAGATATCTCCTATTGATTAATTAATTTAAGGGAAAAAAATACATTATTATTTGTATGAATAATATCGATTGGCGATCTAAATATAAAAACAAGGAAATTAAGCCTGAAGGATTATCAAGGATAATTCAGCCCGGATCTCGAATTTTTATTGGCTCTGGTTGCTCAGAACCATTAATTCTTACTGGTGAATTAATTAAAATGAAATGGCGATATGTAGATTGTGAAATAATCCATTTTCTCAGCCTTTCTAACAGTAAATTTTTCGATGAACGAAACCCTTCTCTCTTTCGTCATATTTGCTTATTTATTGGTGGCCCTTCGATACGTGAAGCAGTAAATCAAGGAAAAGCTGATTATGTTCCAATTGCTCTAAGTGATATCCCTAGAATTTTTAAATTGGGGAGAATGCATGCAGATGTTGCATTGATTCAAGTCTCTCCACCTGATAAATTTGGATTCTGTTCACTTGGAATAAACGTGGATGTTAACCGAAGATTAGCCAAGGAAGCAAAAATAGTCGTAGCGCAAATCAATCCGCAAATGCCTAGAACAATGGGGGATTCATTTATCTTCATGAGGGATATCGATTATTTTGTATATAACGATTCTCCTTTAATAGAATTTAAATATCCTCCTATCGATGAAAGATCTGATAAAATTGGAGAGTACATTGCCCGACTTATTGAGAACGGGTCAACTCTTCAATTCGGAATTGGTAGTATTCCTAATGCTGCATTAAATCATCTAAAGGATAAGAAAGATTTAGCAATATATAGTGAAGTTCTAAGCGATTCTGCTATAGATTTAATTGACTCAGAAGTTGTAAACTGTTCAAAAAATCAATACCCTCACGTTATGACTTCTTTTGTTATGGGTTCTAGAAAATTATATGATTTTGTTAATGAAAATCCTTTCATCAAATTCCATCCAACAGAATTTATCAATAATATTTTTAATATTGCCAAAAATACTAAACAAGTTTCTATTAATGCCGCATTAACTGTCTCTATAACAGGGCAGGTTAATTCAGACAGTATTGGAGAAACATTTTATAGTGGTATTGGAGGTCAAGTTGACTTTACACGGGGTGCTGCTATGTCTCGTGGTGGAAAACCTATTATATGTGTCCCGAGTACTACTGCAGACGGTAAAAAATCACGAATTGTTGCCACTCTGGATCCGGGAGCAGGTGTAGTAATAACAAGATCAGATGTTCATTACGTAGTATCTGAATATGGAATTGCATTTTTACATGGAAGATCTATCAGAAATCGCGTTCTTCAGATGATTGGAATCGCTCATCCAAAATTTAGGCAAAAATTATTAGAGAAAGCCAAAAAAATGCATTATATTTACGAAGATCAGATGTTACCGTTGACTCAAAATGGTATTGTTGTTATTTATCCAGATAAATATGAGAGCTTTTATACCACAAAATCGAAAGAGAAAATATTTTTTCGACCAACTAAACCTACTGATGAAAGGCTTTTGCAGGATTTATACTATAAACTTAGTACTGATGATAGGATTTTAAGGTTTTTTGCTCCAAGAAAAGCGTTTCCTCATCAAGAAACTCAACCTAAAGTCAACATTGACTATGAGACTTCCTTTATGTTATTTGGAATCATAGGTGATGAAGATAATGAACAAATAATTGCAGCTGGAAGTTTCTATTTAGACAGATCAACAAATATGGCTGAGATAGCGTTCACTGTAATGAAAGAATATCGAGGAAAAGGTTTGACTAAATATATGTTAAATCGATTAATTGAAATCGCTCAAGAAAAAGGTATATCGGGTTTTATTGGGGAAATATTGGCCGAAAATTACCCAATGATGCATATAATGAAAACTAATCCATTTAAAGTAGAATTTCGGAGTTTTGGAGATTCATTTGAGTTTTCCTTTAAATTCCAAGATCGAAAACAAACATAAAAAAAAACTTGTTCTATTTCATACAATAATATCAAGCATATCCAGTGTCATAGTTGGAGATGTATCATAAGTTACCAGTAGAATAAATGAAAAAAAAGTTTCCCGATAAATATCGAGATATCAATGATATACCTGAAAATGTTAAAGTAGCTACATTTGGAAAAAGTTTGCCATTAGGATGAAAGTTATCAAATAATCCTAATTATTCAAGAAATTTTTTTCCAGTAGCATCATATGATTTCATTTTCTTTTCTTATCTTTCTGATTTAAAGAATTCATCATGGAAAATTGTCCAAATCATCGAATCAATTTGTTCGTTTTTGTAATTTAAATCCCTTCTTTTCAATGTGGCTTCATGAGTGAATCCAAGTTTTTTAGGAATGGAAGCACTTCCAATATTCTTTGGATCGCAGTGAATTTCAACTCTTTTAACTTTTTCGACTTCAAATGCTACTCTTGTAAGGGCAGCAGTTATTTCTGTTGCATATCCCTTATTAACATGATCTACATGTATCCAATAACCAATTTCAAGTGCGTTAAAACCAATTCTGGGGTGTAAACCACAACCACCTATTAAGAATTTTTCTTCTGCATCAAAAATACCATAGACATAATTCCGATTTAAGTCAAATTCTCCACGAAACATTCGAAGTCGATCTATTTTCACTTGTAATTCTTCAGGTTCATTGCTTGCCCATGGCATCCAAGGTCGAAGATGCTCTATACTTTCCTCAATTGCTGATTTTAATAAAAATACATCGCTAGGATTATAGCATCTAATAACCAATCTTTCGGTTTCTATTCTGTATGCGTGCTTCATCTTCGAAAATCTCTATTTTTAAAGAATTTCAATAAATATTTTAAAACTTCATCAACATTTTCGCCATCTTTGGCATTAGTCCTAATCACATCTTCGTTATTAGAAATAAATTTCATTTCAATCAATTTATTTAATAATTGATTAATTTCATCTGTTGTTGCAAAATCAATTTTATTGATAACAATTTTGATTGGGATTTCCAAATCTTCAGCAAAAATCTGCTTTATTTCTTCAAGGAGTTGGATTTGACTTATAACATCATATCCAGATGCGACAGTTGGGTCAAAAACAAAAATAATTATCGTCGCAATTGTGTTAAGTGCTAGAATTGCTTGTTTCTCTATGTGATTTCGCTTTGACATTGGGCGATCTAATATACCGGGAGTATCAATAACTTGGAAATAGCGAGATCCAAATTTATCATAATACATCCCTAAATAAATCTGTTTAGTAGTAAAAGGATATTCGGAAATTTGAGGTTGAGCGGATGAAATCTTTCCAACTAATGTTGATTTTCCTACATTTGGATAACCCGCGATGACAACTGAAGGTAAAATTAAGTCAACTGAAGGAACTTGCATTAAATCTAACCTGCATTTCTCTAAGAATTGTAGTGTTTTTGATTGTTTGCGAACTACTGAAGAACATCTACCAAAATATTCGACCCGAGCTGCTGCGCATTGTTTAGCAGTTCTTTGGTAAGTGACTTTTCTCTTATAATCTCTTTCCAACCGTTGAATAATCGGAAGAGTTCCATTTAATCTTCCAAGATTTTGGCGTAAATCATCATTATTTACAAGAAGGTGAGACAATCTCCGATAAAATTCTGGTAATGTATCTAAATTTGGAACTGATTTAATAATACTTTTGATCTTCTTCGTAAGGATTTCCTTTGATGTTTCAATCCGTTTCATCTCTTTTCTTTTGATTTTTTCTAAATTTGGAAGAGTTTTTGGTAAAGATGCTGATTTTGAAGACGCTTTTGAAAATGAAAAATCTAGCAATTGTTGCGCGCTTGGAACTTGATAAAAATATTCAAAAGGGGAATTATTTTTTGACATCGATTAATAATAAGTAGTTTTTCATCTCAGAAATTATTTATTGTTTGGAAATGTTTTGATATAAGATTTCAATTGTTGCGATACTCAATTAAACTTTCAATGTATGGCTTTTCTTTTAATAATTTTGGATTCCATCTAATATTTAATAGTATTTGTCTTAAATCTTTCATAATGATTCATTTTTACAGAAATTTGCAATGTAATTAAAAAATTTGAATATAAAAAGAAAGGAAAATGTAACGAAAACGAAAAAATCATTTCTTCTTTATTTTAAGTTTAGATTTAAGAGAAATGGTTGTAATTGCAATCCCAAACGAAAATAAAATCATTCCAATCGGAAAACTTGATATAAAGAAGTCACGTTTGTCATAATCATCACCCGGTTCCATTCCAAATGTATAAAGCCCTTGAGAGTATATTAAAACTTCTATGGTTCTATCACCTTTATCTTTTAGAGTTTCATCCCGATTTTCTGTTATGGATTTATTTTCATAAACATGCCATCCTCGTTCATTTGAATCGCAATTATCTACCCAATGCATGAATTGTAAATTCCAAATTTTATTAAGTCCATCTGGTTGAATCTCTTCAGGGTAAACGATCTTTACTATCATTGGGAAATGAACTGCTGATAGATTTACAACACTAACCCAGAATACCATTCCTCCACGATGCCATTCGTGATCTGTGTCAAATCCTCCGAAAATTTCGCAAATATTATTCCCGTCTTCATCTACATACTCTTCATAACAATGGTCCCAATAGCTGTTTGAACCTTCAAAAGCTCCTCCAGTTGAACCAGCAATTGTTAATGTTGTAGGTTCTAAAACATCAGTTACAACGGTAAGACTATAATTTATATTGGAGTTTCTATCTTCAAGAAACTCTAAGGTTTCAATATTCCTTCCTGAATTAATATCTTCTGTTTTCTCAATAAGCTCCTGATAATCATGATATCTTAATTCCATATTTTGGTTTGGTCCTGAATTCCAAGTATTACATCTGCCATTTTTTGTTACTGCGATTGCTCTGAAATCCAGATAGCTATCCATATGACCATTTTGGTCTCTTAATATATTTAATGCATTTATGTTGACAGGGATTTCATACAATGTATTTCTTTTAGCATTAAAAATTGTATGGATAGGTAAATTATTAGCAATTATTACAATTTTATCTAACACTTCTTCATCCGCATCAGCCCTAACATTTAATTTAAAACCTTCAGTTTCCCAAAGTGTTAGGTAACCAATTTCATGACAATTTCTGTCAAGAGATATTATATTAGGATAATTATCAGCAACAATCCTAATTTTAAATTGATTAATTGTTTTATTGCCTGTTTCATCTATGATTTCTAACCTGATTTCGTTGTCTATGTTTAAATTGTTGTTAAATAATCCGTTACTAGTATAATCAAAAGAAATATCATATTCATTAAAAAATTTATTTCCGAAATCAGCTTGTGTGCCATTAATAAAAATCGTGTAATTGTAATTACGGGAATTTGAAGTTAAGATGTTCCAATCCAAACTATTCCATGTACCTTGCGTATGCATGTAATCATCATAAAATGGGGTAATAGTAGGATTTGTATCGGTGACATTTAATATAGAATAGTGTGTTACCCATTCTTTTGTTCTATCACTTAATGCTTGGGCTTTAATGTTATAGATTCCACTTGTTTGTAAAAATTCAGATATATTTAAAACACACGTGTCTCCTTGCCACTCATAATCAGTACTTTCAATATCATTGACATATACCATAAATTTGGAAAATTCTCCTCCGTTTGCATCATAAAGTCTAAAATTGATAGTATTTAAATCGTTTTGGCCAACATAACGCTGATTATAATTGGGTGCATAAATGTATACACCGTATGGCATAAAATCCAAATGATAGAAATAGTCTGCATTTTTTGGGCTTTCAACTATTAATTCTGGACTGAGATCTTCAATAATTTCTTTATAATTATCTTCCGAATAATTAGATTCAATATTTTCAAATAAAGACGTAAAATTACTATTTAAAACAATCAAAAAAAGGAACAAAATACTAAGATGAATTAGCGGTTTTTGATGTTTTTTTTTATATTTCATTCTCATAATAAATAAAATTAAATTTTAGACTTATATTACTTCTCCAAAAAATTCAAAAAATCAAAAATTCATCAAACGCTAACTTCTTCTTTTTGAGTTGAGTATCTACAATTATGAGAAATGTGTTTTATAATATTAGAGCCCAAAAAATCATAAGAATAAATAAATAAAGCAGGATATGTAAAATGGAAATTTTCAATTCATCTTGCACACTCAATAATTAAAATACATTGAGAACTATAGATAAAACAGAAGCTGTTATTAATGAAATTAGAATGCTTGAAGGATAAGTAGCTCCTATGGATAATACTTTATAACCTAACCAATTAAGAGCACTCCTTAAGTAAGACTTAATCCACCATAGAAAAGAACTGAAAGATTGGAACTTTTACTCATTCGATACTAACTACTTCTTTAGCCGTCGATATTCCAGCCAATTGCTTTTTTATTAGGTCTTTAAGCCATTTCTTAATCTGGAGAAAATTTTTTATTAAACCTGTTGTTTTTTCTTCGGGGAATTTTTCGTCTTGATTAAGCCGTAAAACGTAATCCATCCATTTATGAAGTGCCAGCTGAACCAGATCTGCTCCCTTTGAATTTTGGAATATTGGGATTAGAGCTGCACGCTCTCTGCATTCTCCAATGGCAAAATAAATCCTCCTGTTTACTTCATTAGAAAGGGTAAAATGCATTGCTTCATCAACTTTGCGCTCAACTAAAATACATTTCGTTATTTGGTCTCGTAATTCAGCTGTTTTACTGGTTAATTGGTCCTTAAATTTTTCTAAATCTGATTTTATTAGTTCAAGGTGTTGAGAGATTTCATCTTGATTGTTCTCATATAATGTTAAAACCAATCCGTCCTCTTTGTTTAATAGACTTATAAATTGTTTTGAAGCCGCAGAGTATAACAATGCTACATCATTATTATGATCATCTCCCGGATTCAGTTTTATTGAGAAACATCTAAATGGAATATCAGAAGATGCAAAATATCCTAGTTCAAATAATTCTAATTTAGATAAAGGATCATATAGAATTTTAAAAGATTGGTTTGGCCATTTTTTATTTATTTCCGAGAAAGTTGTTAAAAGTCCCATGTTTTTTCCTCCACTGAATAAATTTTAGCGCTTTTAAAATAAAAAAATTTCGGTAAATTTCGGATTCATTTTTACATTTAACTAAAGAGAAAATTACTTTATCTGTTTAATAGCTCTTTTCAAGCGAACTACTGCTTCATTTATGTGTTCTTTTTTAACACCAATTGCTGCATTCATTACTATATAAGGCCATTTCATTTCATTTGTACAAGACCCAAACGGATCTTCATGAATATTTATAAATCTAGGTCCAGTTACCCTTAAATTGTATAATATACCGCCTAAATCTTGTATTTTATCTGGGTTTACATTTTTCAAAGACATTGCACATGAAACTGGATTATTACATTCAATAATATGTTCGTTAAATTCCTTAGCTACATTTGATAGAGCTTCTTCCAAAATCTTGCGATTTTGTTGTTGTTTTTCTATTTTTGAAAGATATCCTTGTTTTCCCATACTGAGTAAAGAAACTAAAAGCTGAACAACTGGAGAAGCCGATGCGCGTCCTGCATAGCATTTGCTAATTGCATCAATAAGATCAGGGTTTGGGGATGTAATAACTGCACCTCCTACTGGTGTTAAAAAATTTTTATCGGTGCTTTGTATTATAGCATCTACTCTTCCAGCATCAATAGATTGTCTTATTATTTTTAGAAGAGTAGGTGTTTGCAATCCATAAGCATTATTTATAATATGAATGATCTGATTTTCCTTTGCAAATTTTGCAATCTCTTTTATATTATCTGGGACACGAGGGGCAAAAAAACATGTGCTTGAAACGATTGCTGAGATTTTGTTAGAATTTGTTTGAAAAATTTCCTTAATCTCTTCAATATTTGTAAAAACACCCTCTTTTGCATAATAATTCTCTCCATATCTTCCCGGGATTATTTCTATAATACCTCCAATGTACTCTATTCCTTTTCTTGGAGATTTATGATCTATTTGAGTCATTAAAATAATAGGTTTTTCATGAAAATCTATTTTATAATAATTTAATGCTCCTCTAATTGCCATTCCAATACTCATTCCCGTCCCAAACGGAATTGTTAAAGCAGCTTTTACGTTTGGTAAACCTAATGATTTTATTAAAGATAAAACAATTTTATTTGTTAGATTTTGCATTAAGGAAGCACCCGCAGCTTTTGGTTGAGCTGCTGTTAATTCACCACTTCTACCAATACCATGACAGAAACCACCTGAAATGTCATTAAGTATGTCCGTAGAGATTCTTCCTTCACGTTCACCAATTCTAATTGAACCCGGGTCTTTATCTGAATCCATATTGCTTAAAATGTCCAATAATTGTCGAATTTGAAAGTTACTCCATCCGAGTTCAGGGATTTTCCTTTGTTGAAAAAGTTCCATTATTGGTTTCCAAATAGCATTAAATCCAATTGAAGATCTCTTAATCATATGAGAAGGAACACCCAAATTTTCTAAACTATTAAAAAATTCTTTTTTCCACATTTTATATTATTTTAATAATTTCCTTTATTGTCTATATAATTTTCTAGAGGGAATAGGAATTTAAATCAAAATTTACTTTAATAGATAGAAGTAGAAGAAACGTGAACTCGTGAAAAATCCATGATGAACAACAGGTTTTGGAAAAGAAAATTAAACAAACGAAATTCAAAAAAAGATCACACTAAATTTCATGCGACAATTGATAAAGATACTGCATTAACTCTTTATCGCCGTGAGGGAGGGCTATATCTTATAATTAAGAAAGAATTAGGAGATTACGATTTAATTGTTTCTCCTTCAGAAGCTCCTGTTATTAATCAATATCTTAAAACCCCCGATCCATTCGAATCAATACTTGCTGATGTTAAAATTATTGAAAAAGAGATTGAACAGATCAATATTGCAATCCAAACATCCTTTGGAGAAAATAAGGAATTAAGTTTACTTTCTATAAAATTAGCTATCGGGTCAGGAGAGAACGATTATGTTACAATAGAAGAAACTGATTTAATTGCTATGGATGTTGAACCAACAATGAGTGGTCTGTTAAATTTCATAAATGCCAATGAGAGTGTTATAGGTATATGCGATCGAATTTTTGATCCAGAGAGGGGAAACATAATCCTTTTAGAGGCAAAGATTAAAGAACCACATCCATCAATTTCGAGCATAGAACTTAAATTGATGAGCAGTTTGCAGCAAAGAGGATTATACATGCAAAAAAATATGAAATATGCAGGACTGCAACTTTACATAATCATAAAAGCTGAAGCCCTCAATGATGAGGTTCTTTCATACTTAAAAGCAATAGGGATTGAATGGGAAGTTATTTTCTTAAGACGAGATCTTTCAATTGAGGATTGGCTAGAGATTGAGTGCGAAAAAAATTCTGTCAATTTGAAAGGCTATTTGGGTGCAAAATTTAATTCTTTAGGCTTTTTTGATATTAATAATATCACAAGAGTAGCAATTGTAAATCAATTGAATTTTAAAGTTGTTGTGCGAATAGCTGAATTATTAGATAGAGTTAAGCAACAAAGAGAAGAACTAGTGGGAAATCAGCCAGATTCTGAACCTCTGAAAAAAGCTGAAATAGTCGCCGCTGCTAGATTATCGTGCGCATATTTTGGTATAAAGAAGAAGATTAAAATCGAGAAAGGCATTGATCCAGTCGAAGTTAAAAATTTTGAAGCAGAATTAATAAACCTCTAGTTTTTTCAATTATCCTAATTAGATAATTGAATTTCCACCGCTTTATCAACTTCTTCAATGAAAATTTTTAAGTTCATTGAAGGTATTTTAGCTCCTGCAGCAGGCGGATGTCCTCCAGCAGGATTAATAATTTCCATTTTTTGGCAAATTTCTCTTAAAATTTGACCTAAATTCAAACCTTTATTTATTAATTCACGATCAGCTCTTGCAGAAACTTTTAAGAAGTGATTATCTGAGTCAGCAAATGCAATTAATGGTTTGATTTTTAATTCCTCTCTAGAATGCACCAAAATTGAGCAGATTGTACCAATAATTTTCTCATTAATATTATTGTGGTAAAAAGTATTGATACTATTGTAATTTCTGATGTTTTCTTCAGCCAATCTTATTCCAGCAGATATTTCTCTTTTAAAGATTTTGTTCTTTTCAATTGCTTTTAGAAGTGATTTTTTATCTCCCATTAAACTAGAAATACCTAAAGAAGGAAATCCTAAACGTCCACAAGCATTTAATAGTTTTGACATTTCTCTAGCATCCGAAATAGGATCGAAATTTGATAAAATATAATAGTTTGTTATAAGCTTTCCTGCAAATTCTTTCGATTTATTATTCTTTTCATAACCTTCGCTTATCAATGCTTTCAAGAGCGTTTTCTTTTCGCTCGTAGAAAGATTCAAAAGAGTTCTTCTTTCATTCCATTCGTTTTTAATTTTAATTTGAAGGGATTTAAGAAATAGTTTTACTTTTTCTTCATTTCCGGATATTGTAGGTAATTTCTCTGGCAAAGAATAAGCTAGTGCTATATACAAAGGTTGGTAGCGAGATATGGAGAGATCCCTTTCTACAGTAATTTTTCCGGTATGTATTGCATCCTCAAGAATTAATTTATTAGATCCGATAAAACTACCTTTATCACCCTTATTTTGCATATCTCCCAAAGCTCCAATAATAGCTAATGAAGAAAGATCTTTATTTTTAGGATCCAAGGTTTTTGCAAATAAATAACATACTCCTGCAGCTGAAATTTCGCTTTCTCCAGATATGCCATAATAATATGGGTTTACATGAAAAATATCTGGCAGCTCCTTGAGATTTTCTGGTTGATGGTGATCTAATATTAAATAATTATTAGATCCAAGTTCATTCTTCAAAAATTTAAGTTGTCCTGTTCCAAAATCTGAAAAAATTATGAATCTATTATAGGAAATTATTTCTTCTTTAATTTCTTTAATGTATTTAGTCTCTAGTTGAGGTAAAACAGATAATTGATAACTTATGTCTGCCCTTTTTAGCGCATAGGCAATAATTGCTGCTGAAGATAAACCATCTGAATCTAAATGGCTGTAAATGTGAACACTTTTCTTAAAATCTGGGAATTCTTTTGAGTTTTCTGATTCTTTTAGATCTATTTTTTTATTGTAATTAATAGATTTTAGGAAATAATCTTTCCTTTCATCAATTGCATTTAAAAAATCATCTAAGGGAATTTTTGTCACCAATTTTATGAAATAATTTGACAAATTTGAATTTATGGAGAAACTTTCGGAGATATGATTTAAAATTAAGAAAAATTATCTTTTATCGATAAAAAAACTGAACTTCTTGCCATGCTGCGGGTTCATTGAAGATAGATTGAACTTTTTCTTCTAAATAATTTGCAATTTTTTCTTTTCCATGTTTATCTACTGAAGCTTTCAGCCTTAGACCCGAAGAAATTTCAATTCCCCAAATCATTTTTCCCAATAATAAAATATTGATTTGTTTCCTCGTTGATTTAACTCCTTTTAATAAAATCCAATTAGACTTCCCATTGGTTACAGTTATATCATTTAAATTGGGGCTTATTACAGAAAACTTATTGCTAGCATGATAAATTTTTGGATTTTTCTCAACTAATTGGTTAATTTTTTCTCTTATGTTTAAATTCTTAACCTTAATGTGATTACCGCATATTTCTTCTACTGAAATTATCCTAAATTCCTTTTTTCGATGTATTTCATCATTATTTATATAAGTCACTTCCAAATATGCCATGTAAAAATCCCCTCTTCAACTATCCCTTTTTTGCAGTATTTGAATAATTGCTAGCAACTCCAAAAAACTTGATCATATCGGCTATATTTAGAAATAAAGTAAAAAAAAGTTGAAAATTACATTCTTTTAAGCATAATATCTAATATTTTAGATGCAATTTCTTGTTTTGAGGCCAATTCTAGATGAATTATATTTCTATCCTTATCAATGACGAAGACTTCATTAGTATCGCTGCTAAAACCTGTTTTTTTATTATCTGAACTAACATTATTTGCAATTATTAGATTAGTGTTTGACGATTTTAATCTACTAAAGGCCTTTTCAATCAAACTTTCTTTTTCTAAATTATTTTCGGCTTTAAAAGCGATAATAAATAATTTTTCGGATAATGATCTTGCCAAATTTATCAATTTCGGAGTAGAAACTAAATTTAGTTGAAGTTCTTTCTTATCTGAAGAAATTTTTCCATCAATTTTATCCTTTGGACTCAAAGTAAAATCTGCAATAGCCGCTGTAGAAATTAACACATCAAATTGCTTTTTTGCCATTGTGTCTTTTAATGCATCAATAAAATCTATTGCGCCATTTACATTAATTATATTTGCACCGATAGGTGTTTGTTCAGTTTCAGGACCATAAATTAAAGTTACTTCTCCACCACGATCTATGATTTCTTTAGCAAAAGCA
>JAUWPK010000278.1 GCA_030611625.1 Promethearchaeum sp.
ACCACTATTAAAAATAGATTTAATGGATGATAACGAGATTAAAAAGCTTCTAGATTTAATGGATGATTTGAAAAAAATAATTGAACAAAAGAAAGCTCAAATTGATGTTCTTAATGGGGAAATTGATCTCTTATCAAAAAATAGCGATAAGCTTAATATTCTAATTTCATCAGGAAGTTTCAAAACAGCTGCTTCGTTGGTTGATGCTGAAACCGCAGCATTTAAACCAAATTCAAATTTCAACAATTTAGAATATACAAAAAAAATTTTCTCAAAATCAAAAGAATTGTTGTCAGTTCTTCGATTTGAAAAAAATACAATCTTAATTAGATTCCCGCACCCAGAAATTGTCAGAATTACTGAGGAAAGATATATTGAGGAATTTGTTAAAAAAACTTTAATTCCTCTGAAAAAGACAGAAGAAGAGTTAACAACTCAATTAACTCGGAAAAAATATAATAATCAAGAATTTATTGAAACTATTAGCCTTCAAAATGTAAAATCTTATGAAAGTTTTGAATATATAACAAAAGCAATTGAGATATTAACGAAAAATTAACCTATTCATTTTAAATTTATGAAAAATTTAATAATTTATAAGAAACAAAAATTTTATAGGAAAACTCAACCATTTTGAATTATATAAAGAGGAATCGAAATTTATAAGAAAAAAGAACCTATTCTCATTTACAAGAAAGGGAGTTGATCTACAAAAATGGTAAAAAAAAAAAAGCAAAAACCTATACTTATCTACCCCAAGATCCATTCACGATTTAATAATGATAAAGTTGAAAGGGCTTTAATACTCAAGGTTAGAGAATTACTTGGTAGAGAACAAGATATTAATTTTATTCTATTGTCCGGACAGTTCTTCGACGTACGGGGGTGGGCCTATACCGGCCTCCGAGACTGGAGAGGAGCGGTTAAACCATCTAGTTCTACATCCAAAAAACCCCAATTAGACGCAACTTTTGCATGTTTATCTGTATATTTATCAAGTTTGATAAGCTTTCAAGCAGATTTTAAATTTGCATATGAAGAAATTAAAGAAATTTTGCTTCATAATGAACGTGACGACCTTTGGTGTATCATAGAGGAGAAATTACCGTTTGTGAGCCTCCCACCAGCAGAAATGTTTCCTCCGGGATTAAAAAGTCCGATTTCGCCATATTATACTTTGAGGCAAGACGAAGAATTGTTCTTGGGAGAATTATATTCAACAGTTTTTCTTTCTAGTTATGTCCCAAATCTTAAGAGCAGGTTTTTTGTTTTCTTCCAACATGAAGGAAATACCTCATTCGGATACTTTAGCAAGTTACCAGCATCAACAGAGAAGTTTGGGTTTGGAAAAACACCTAGAATTTTCGATCTAGAACCAACAGAAGATAATTTGATAAAATTTATCCACGAATCAACCAATTTCAAAGATATTTTAGGACTTTTAATCGTTTGCCATAATAATTCCATTTTGGAGCAGTTCTTAGTTGACGATTATGAAACATTTTTAAATAAATTATTAGAAATAGAAGAAATAGATGAAGGAGAGGGTTAAATAATGACAAATATAGGCCTTTTAGGAGCAGTATCTGTAGGAAAGACGACAATTCTAAGATTATTCGTAAAATACTTAAAAACAAATAAAATTGATAGAGTTCAAGGGGGAAAAAGCTGCACAGTGGTTAAAACAGACTTTTCAGGAGAAGCAGTTTTGGATCCAGAAACCGGAATAAAGGAAACAAAGACAATCCATCCAAATCGAGTTGTTTTCCGTGAAAATGATCTAAAACGTAATCATACACTTTTCGCTCCTGGTGGTGACAGAGGAAGAGCAGTAGTTAGGATGGGAGTCATTACAATTTCAAGAATAGCCAAACAGATAATTGCTGTTTTTGCATGCGATAGACCAGCAAAAGAACAATTCCAATTCTTCAGAGATGTTAGATTCTTCCCTAAGCAAATTTATGCATGTTTTAATAAAATCGATTTGGTTCCTGAAAATCAAAGAAAACAAGTAGTAGATTCCATGAAATCAGAGATAATTGAGTTTTTTGCAAAGAGGAATATAACTGTAAAAGAATTTTATACTGTAAGTGCAGAAAGCTCCGAAGGTATGGGATCATTCAACGATAAAGCAGCTGAAATGATTTTATATATATATAGCAACAAGCTAATTTTTTCCCATTTCTTTTTTAATTTGATTTTAGTAAAGGTGAAATTGATGAAAATTCAACCTTTAAATGTTTTTGAAGGAAAAATTACTTGTTCTCCTTCCAAAAGCTATTCACATAGAGCTTTTTTCTTTGCATTACTGGCAGAAACTCCTTCATATATAATAAATCCATTAATATCCGGTGATTTAGAGGTAACAATTAATTTCTGTAAATCTTTAGGTGCCATAATTGAAGAATCTGAAAAATCTAATTTTAAAGATGAAAAAATTTCTTCAGATATATCAGATGCTGATTCTATTTATAAAATCGTTCCACCTCTAAAATTAAAACCTCCAACTGGAATTCTCGATGGAAAAAATTCAGGTATGTCCATCCGTATGATGACTGCATTAACACCACTCATTCCGGGTCAAATTAACATATCTGGAAGATTTTTTGAATTAAAACGCCCATTAAAACCATTATTAGAAACATTAACAGCATTAGAGACTTCTTGGGAATATTTGGATGAAAATAATGGGGTAATAATTAAACCCAGTAATTTAAATGCCACAAAATTTAAAATTCAAGGTGATATTAGCAGTCAATTTATAACGGGTTTACTATTATTGGCACCAAGATTAAAATCTACTCCGTCTAATCCAAATTCAGTTATAAATTTAACAACACCTACTGTATCCACTCCTTATTTAAAAATAACAGAGGAAATTATGAAAAAATTTGGTATTTCCTTTCAAGTTGATCTAAATTCTGAAAATTTTCTGCGATATACTATTCCCGCAGATCAAAAATACCAAGGTAAGATAATTAAAATTCCAGGAGATTATTCATCAACCGCTTTTATTATTGCTGCTGCCGTTTTAAATCCGTTTCCAAGCGAGGTAATAATATCTAATTTGGATCCAAATTCATTGCAAGGTGATAAAGTGTTTATTAAAATCCTACAAAAAATGAACGCGGACATAAAAATTGATGAACATCCTCAAAGTGTAGTTATTAAGGGAGGAAAATCTTTGGATGGTGCAAAAATTGATTGCAAAGATATTCCCGATTTATTTCCGATCTTGTGTGTTATCGGTCTTTTTTCCAATAGCAACACAATTCTATTCAATTTAGAACATGTTAGAACTAAAGAATCGGATAGAGTTTCAATTATGATAAGAGAGCTTAATAAGATGGGGGCAAAAATAGATTTAACTGATGATAAACGCGCAATCATGATTAACGGACCACAGCAAATACGTGGTATCAAAATTATTCATGAAGATGATCACAGAATTGCAATGGCACTAACAATAGCAGCGCTATATGCGCGCTCTGAATCAACTATTGTTAAACCAGCAATTGTAAATGATTCTTATCCCGATTTCTTTAAAGATTTAAAATTACTTGGTGCTAATATCATCGGATTAAGTTAATTGGAAAATAAATAAATAAAAAAGATAATAAAAAAAAAATTAAAACCCCGTTCTATCCGATTAGGTTCTAATTCTTCGTGGATTAAAGTGTAAAGTCAATTCTGAATTGGTAACTTGAACAGATTTGATCATATCGCATTTTCTCTGTATATCTTTGTACTTCAGTTTTACTGCATCCACTTTAGCTGTGTCTTGCGTCTTCTTTGCTTTATTTAGAGCATTCAAATATTTCCGTTTTTTCTTTAAACCCTTGTAGATCTTTTTATATTTCTTGTTAATTGGAGTTAGGTACTTTATCAAGACAGCAAATAAAACTAAAGTTCTACGAAATACAGTGGAACGATTAAGATCTTCAAATTCGGGCTCTCCCCTAAATCTAATAGTCATTCGCCCACCGATATTCAATTTTCTATCATCAATTTCAGCAACCCTCTCATGAGTTTCCGCATTATATACCCTGAAATCTTTACCAGGAGTAAATCTGCGCCCCTTTATCCTATAAGTTGTTAATTCACCTGTTTTTGGATGCGGAACTGTAAACATATACCGATCTCCAATAATAGTATGTGTGCGCCAAAGTAATAACCGATAATTGTATCCCGGTAGATTAAGATAGAAGTAAGGTCGGGGTTTTCCCCTATTTTCTCCGAACATTGCGTTTGTACTTAGAACAACACTTTCCTCCAGAGTTCCACGCCATCGACCAGCGTGACCTTTCTTTTTCTTATCACGTTTCAGTTCAGAAAATGTTTTTATCACTAAACGTCGCAATAATTTAGCATATTCTTTCGGATCATAATCTTCTGCAGATTTTTCTGCTTGTTTGTAAATCTTAGATTTCTTATCTTCATATTCCCAAAAACCCGTATTATAGCCAACAATCTCTTTATAATCCAAAACTTTGACTGGTCTTTTCCTTTCTTTAAATGGTTTGTTCAAATCTTCTGGGCTATAAGCATAAAAGGAAATATCCCCTTTAACTTCCATATTTGCTGTATACTGGCGACTTTGAGCCCGATACTGATCTTGTTGCCTTATTCCCATTGTAGCCATATGGGCTTTAGTCAACCACATATCGATCTCAATTCTTTTATACCATTGTTTAGACATGAGCACAGACTCCTTCTCCCCATCAATATCTTCAGCGGAGAAATCATCATAGTCAAGCGAATCGTCATCTGTTCCTATATCGAGGTCTTGTACATCATCGACTACATCATCCAAATCAGTGAAATCCTCTTCTTCTTCTTCTTCTTCATTATTTTCTTCATTTTCGAG
>JAUWPK010000357.1 GCA_030611625.1 Promethearchaeum sp.
CAGTCAGTTTTACTCAATATCATGAATGCACAATTCAAGTATCTCGCTTCAGAATTTCATGTTGAAATTACGAAAGAAGAATTTGATCGCATCTTTGGAAAGGAATCCATTCTTTCTCGTGACATGCTCGTATTTGAAAATGAAGCAGGAGAAATTGTAGGATTTACTGGGGTCTCGAATATCTCTGGAGCTTCAAAATCTTGGCGAATTATCACATCCATTCTGCCCGAGTACTACGAAACCAAACTTCTTGAACATGTGATAGAAGCTAGTATTTCCCTCGGTAAAATTCTAAAGATAGAAGACCTAACTTTTTACACATTGGGGCCACTCGCTGCTCCCTTTGATCAAGCTTTCGAGAATTTAGGGTTTCATCCCATCTTTTATTTGCTTGAAATGCATCTTACTGATTTTAAAGATGAAAATACTCCAATAATCCCTCGGGAAGTGACCATCCGAAAACCCATGGAAATCGATGATTATGATCAATTTGTTTCTATTATAAATGAAGCGTTTCAACCCTTCATCGGATTTGAACCAACAACAATTGAAAGGACTAAGAATAGACACGAATACCGAAGAAAACAGCGTGAGGTTGAGCATTTTTTTGCTTATGAAAATAGTCATCTTATCGGATATTGTAATATCGAGTATGATCGTAAGGAAACAATTGGATATGTTGATGCACTCGCTGTACATCCGAAATATCAACATCGAGGTATCGGAAGATATCTGCTGGTAGAAGGAATTAAGCAGCTTAGGTCAAAAAAGTGCAAATATATTGAGTTGCATGCATTTTTCGAAAACGATAACGCAGTAAATTTGTATGACGGTCTTGGTTTTAAATCAATTGAAAAAATGAAAAGGAAATGTTACCGGATTAACACATCTATTGAAAAAATGGAAAAAACCGATGATTGAATTTCTAATTGGTCAATTCAAAGGATTAATTCTCTTCTTGCACATTCTCTTTTCTCTTCTTCATTTTTTCTTTTGTTGTTTTTATTATATCTGAAGATTTATCCTTAACCTTTTTTATTATAGGGTCAGTTTTAGCTTTTAACGGAGAAATAACCTTTTTATCTAAATTTTCCAACGTATCCGAAATTTTATCTTCAAAATTACTAACCTTTGATTTAATTGCATCATCAGCATCATCAACTTTGTTTTCGATTTTATCTCCAAATGATTCATCCAACTTATTTTGAATAGAATCTATTTGTTTCTCAATCCTATTACCAATTTGTTCTTCGAATTTTTCCTGAACGTTCTCTAAAGTATTTCCAACTGTCTCAAGTGTTCCTGGCGCAACAGTATCTATTGCTTTTAGACCCATTAGTAATCCCTTTTTAACTTTTTTTGCTGTAGAAACACCTTTTGAAATTTCCTTAATCAAATTTTTTTTCTTTTTTTCTTCACTCATTAAATCTCAACTAAATATAACTTGAAATTGAAAAAATAAATTATTTGTGTAAATGTCTAAATTTTATTTCTATCGATTCTGTCTCACAGATTCCCTCTTCCATTTAAAAACAAAAAAAATTTATTTAATTCATGAATGATAATTATTCTTCTGAAATTCCTGATCTTAATCAGGCTCTTAATTTTACAGAACAATATGAAGAGTATAAATATCTCAGGGTTTGGGGGTTATTTATTTTGATCGATGCAATTGTGTTATTTATGTCAATTACAGCTTTCAATAACTTAATTACAAGAAGATCAGATCTACTGGGAATTAAAATGCTTCTCAAAATTGGATTAACACTTATTCAATTTTTTGTATTATTAATTTTGGTTATAAAAATCGGGAGAACAAATAAAAAAACTCGTTTAAAATTCGGAAAAATTGCTGTTGCACCTCATCGGGTATTCCTTAGTGGTTTAATTGGAATAAAAGTATTTTCTACAATGTTTGAATGGATTGAACCTTTAGATCTTTTCTCATTATCAGAATATATCAATACAGAATATTTTTTAATAATTGACATTTTATTTCAGAGTTTTACATTAACATTATACTATATATTGATGAAAAAAATGATCTTAAAGCACCATTTCAAAGAAATAAGGAATGCTATATTCTTTTTACTTGGTTGGATTTTATTTATTATTATTACGATATATATTTTGCATATTGATGAATACTTTGGATGGAATGAGATAACGATTACTCTTTATGATCTATCAAGTGGCATAGGTTTTTCATCATATGATGCCTTTATATTTGGAATAATCGTATATTATTTTACAAATCTAATATTTGTCATTTGTGAAGCAATATTAGGAATTAGTGCATTCATAAAGTCAGAAAAATTGTTAAGTGGTGAAAATAGTGAAATTGCTTGAAGATTCAGATGTGAAAATTGATAATTCCCTCCAAATTGATGAAGACAAGTTAAAAATAATTCAAAATCCAATATTTTCTTCGACAACTCGCTTAACTATAATGATGATTTTAAATGCCAATCAACAAGCAGGATTTACAACTCTTCGGAAACTTCTAAAAATAACCGCTGGTAACATGGATCATCATACGAAAACTTTGGAAACGGCCGGTTTTCTCAAGAAATTTAAAACTTTTTCCTTCAGACAACCAATAACAGTATTGAAAATCACAAACAGCGGAGAAAAAGCATTTAGAACTTATGCAGATCAGTTAACCGAGTTTCTTAATAAAAGTAAAAAAATGATATAGAAATGTTATATATCAAAAAATATCACGAAGTTAGATGAAAAAATGTGAAAAAAAATCAATAAAAAAAAAATTAAGCATAATTCTCCGCACTTAGGGGGTAGATGATAGCTCATCCCTTCGGGACTCGCTTCTCAACACCACTATGCTAACTATATCCACCATATCTGCCTTTAAATAAAAATCCATAAAGGAATGGGCAAATGAGTATACCCGTATACTCGATTTAGTCCCCCTACTCCCTCGGTGGTCAGTGTTGGAAGAGTTGGTCTTTTTTCGCTTTATGTTCACTATGGCATAGTAAACGTGATTATATTTGATAATATCGGAGAAATAAGGAAAAAAGGTTCACTATCCGATAGTGAACACGTCTATCGAATAGAAAATGCTCACGGGATGCCGTCAGAGTTCATGACGATGTATG
>JAUWPK010000129.1 GCA_030611625.1 Promethearchaeum sp.
TGTCAAACCGATTTTTGGCTAATGGATAGTAGCTTAGGATAATAAGGAAAAAAGGACTAACTATGGAAATGTATGCGTGACAACCGCATAGTAAGTTCGTGGAATTGGATACTACTCACATGAAAGAGTGACATGGTATATTATATTCCATCTTTTGGTATTATTTACTTTTGATATTATTTTATTTCATACCGCTAATTCGATTTAATAGAAGCCTTGAAATATAATTGAGAATTTTTTATAAAATTCTAAAAAAAAACTTGAAAGAAAAAAAAATAAAAGAAATTACTCTGACTTCTCATATCGTTTAGAAATGTCTTGCCCAACCCGTTCAATATAAGGTAAATTTTGGATGATTTTAAGAATGTCGGTATTTTCACCGTAAATCATAATCATTAGTAAGTTAGGGCTAATTCCGGATATTGTTAGAAATCCTTTGCTATGTCTCGATAATAACAAATTGAAAGTGCCTAAATTCAAACTCTCTGTCGACCTTACTGTTGCAGAGAGAGAGGTGATCATTGCTAAAAATAGGACATCTTCACTAATGTTATTGTCTGTTAACGATGCGACTGATGATCCATCGGTCATATCACTAAATATACCAATCGCTTTAACCCCTTCGATGTACTTGAGTGCTTGAAGGGGGGATTTATAAGCAGGATCACCAGTGAATCGATCTCCAGACTCAACTTTGTTCTTAAATTTTTGACTCCATCGGGCTAAGGTCATCTGAGATACCTTATATTTATCAGCCGTTTCTCGATAAGTATGAGTTTGGCGATAATACATTATTTTTTCTTTTTCTTCTTTCGAATAACGTTTTCCACTTGACATAAGTTACTGTTAGTGACACACCTATTTAAATGTTAGCAGCGTTAGTCTACTTCAGTTTAGATCTTATTATTAAGAGTGATAGTGTTAGTAGTATTAGCATCAATCTAAATTTTTGATAAATAACCACAGGATGACACGGATGGATAATTTAATGAAATTTATTTAATGGTTGATAAGATATTACTTGGTTTTATCAAAGGCAACCTCAGCTCTCAATTGGACTTTGTTCGGTTTTAATAATATTAATTGAAATATGCTTCATCGAGATAGTACTCTGGGAGATTGTGTTTAAGATATTTTTTAAGAAACCCTAAAGCTCGTTTGCGATCTCTAACGGAGAGAAACATCCGTCCCAATTCCACATGGCAGACTTCATCTCGCGAAAAAGAATAGTATTCTTCGTCATATTCTGTAATAGTTTTCTTTACATTAGGTTTTTGGATAAAATACAGACGAACGCGGTAATTAGTCTCCATTTTGACAAATACTGAATAAATATTCTTATTCCACACAAGCAATTCCCTTTTTTCGGTTCCTTTATCTTTAGTAAATGACTCAACACCTTGTTTGGAGATAATGGCACGGTAGGGGAATATGCCCCAATGTTTTTTTGGAGGTGGGATCAATAATCCTAACGATTCTGCGAATTTGAACATAAATACAAAGATAATTATCAAGCAAATAAACAACATTCCTACCATCAAAAGGTAAAAGGGATCTTCCAGTCTAAGAGATTCTGGGGTGATGCCAAAATTTGCAAAAAGGGGGTCCAGTTTGATTAGTAAATGGTTGTTACTTCTGTTTAAAAAAGCCATTAATCCCACCATAAGATCGATGAAGGGATATGCAAAAAGGAAATAGATAAAAATTCTGAGGAATAAATTCTTGTTGGAATAGGCGTTGACTGTCAGCGAACTGGATGTTAAGGATTCGGATTCAAAAGGCATAATATATTTATCACATGGGTATAATGGCTTAAAAATTTCATTATCAAAAAAGGCCTTCTTAACCCATTTCAATTCTGATATAGTATTAGTAGTATTAGCATTTAGATGTTCGAGAATTCTGGATTCAAATTCTTTATAATTTTATTTTCAGAGTATATTCCTTTATGTAATATTCTAAATTTTTTTCTTTATTAACAAAGATTAAAGAAGTCAAAAACATTAAATAGGTCAATAGTATTAAAGAAATTTTGATTTTAGAGGAGATTTAGAAATGGTAGAGGGTACATTAAAAGATATGAATGCAGAAATTCTTAAATATCAATCACTTACGGAAGGAATAGCGGATACAAGGATAATAAAAACTTCAAACGTAGAAAAATTCAAAATTATTAGCGATGAATTATTTTTTGAAGAAGATAATGTCCATATTTATTTAACATTTAATTCAAACATCAAAAAAATTAGATGTATCATATATCTAACTGAAATTAATAGTGAATTTGTAGAAATGATGATAAGTCGAGTTGGTCTGCCGGTAACTGAAGAAAACATTCAGAATTATCAAAGAGATTCCACCTTGGTAGAAAAGTTCTGGAATGATGAATTTAAAAAGAAATATAATGAACTAATGAAATATTTAAGGAGATCAAAAATTAAATTTCTATTTCAAGAAAAATTCAAACCTGCTTTCAATAAAAACCGGAATAATGAAATTGTAGATGATTTTGGTTGAAATTATGTAATTTTCAAACAAGTATAATTCATGAAAAAAAAGATAGAAAAGAAATGCCCCAAAAGAAGTTTTATCTCAATCCCATTGAAAATTTGTCGGATCCCATTTTATTCCATCTTCAGGAATAATATTCTCCTCAATTAATATGAAAATTGGTAGAAATCCTTTAATTAATCTTTGAGATATTTTGGCGAAGGGAATTATTGAAATTTTAATTTTTTTACAATACTTTTCAAATTCGTTTGAAAAAGATTTATTCTTTAAGATATTCAAAAGGGATAGCGATTCAATATTAGTATTTCTATTAGCGAATGTTGATTTAATTGCATCTAATAGAACTTTCTGCTTAAAATTATCGATTTCAAGTAAGATAAATAAATCATAATAATCTTTCATTCTTGTATTTCTATCCCCAATAACATATATAGCATTTAATTTTTCTGCTACTAAACTTTCAATTGAATATCCAAAAATCGAAAAAGGAACATGATCTTGTAACAACAACGGAAATATAATTTTTCGAGCATTTGGTGTAATAATTTCACCAAAACTTAGATCAATTTGCATTCGATCTTGAATAGTATTAAATTTAAAAGGAATCATAATCTTAAATCCTGGATTTTGGGTAAGTATCATCTGTTTAGCAATTTCTATTTGTATTGTCTTAAATTGAATATGATCTGAAACAGATATTGTACAAATTTCTTCAATCATTTTTCTTATAGTTGCTTCTTCATTTGGAATATTTAGGCATAGCAAATCAATATCCCTTGTTTGACGATAAGTTTTTCCTTCACAGTATAAAAGTAATCCACCTTTTAAGATCAGATTATCTCTATATTCTGAAATGGATAATCGATAGAGAAATCTTTCGAAAACATATGTTAAGTATATTAAGTGTGGAACTTTTTTTTGACGGATTGCAATGTTTTTTAACTGTTCTTTGAATGAGTTGCTGCTTTTTTTTCTATATTTTATATCAGTCAATTTATCCCCTTCTATATTAACATACTACAATAACCAGATAAAATCTTTTTAACTTTCAAAACATCTGCATACTGCATCAATTTCAGATAACTTTTTTGATTTGAATTTAAATATGAATTAATTACTTCTTTTAACGTATTTTGTCCAATTTCTTTTCTGAATCTAATGCAATCACAAACAGTTTTTTCTTTATTGTAAATTCGAACATTGTAATCTCCAAATTGTTTTAAATCAATTCCTAAGTCAAAGAAATTATCCTTCCATTTTTTAATTTCCAATGGGTAATTTTCAACGCCTTTAGGAATTCTACAATTTCGTGGTATTGCAAGGAAATATTTTGAAGAAACAAAAGAAGTAAGATTGTGAAAGTACATTGCAGTATATAGACAAAAAACTCCACGTGGCTCAATCATTGATATTTCAATTATTTCTTCTTGACCTCCAGAAAATATATCTATCCAGCGATATAATCCTGCTTTCATCTTAATAATATGTCCATTACCCAACAAGTTTAAAATTTCATAATCTGAAATCAAATTACCACTTTCTGATTTTGAATAGTACCATTTGTTTTCTTTGAAGATTTTTTTTAATTCATCAAACTTTTTCATATTTAAATCAACTTGCTTTTGAAAACGTACTCATTTAAATTTAAATTAACACGAATTTAAAAAATTTCGCAAAAATGTACTCACTTGAAAATGAATGAGTACATTTTTATGAATTAACTTGTTTAAAATAAAGCAGTCTCTAAGTCTTTTGCTTATAAAAAAAATTTTTGGCTAAAAGAAATTTTTTTCCTTAGAAACTTAGAATATATATTCATAAATTTTGAAAAACAAGGCAATAATGATGATGAACATTGCTAACATAGGTCGTAGGCCAACCCCAAATACCCATAAATTTCTGATCTTGGAGCCAAATGAATTCTTGAAGCAATTTGTAATGTTTTCCCATCTTTAATGCAAAATTCCATGCAAGTGGTTCCATTTTTCCCTCTTTTGTTCTACAATTTTGCAAAATTATCATTATATGGGCTTTAGGTTTGAGAATTTTTTTAAAATCTTTAAAAATGTTAACCAACGAATCAAGATATTGAGATAGATCATCAATATTTCCTAAATCAAATTTTGAATTCCCATAATCTTCATCAAATCCTTGTTCTATTCGCTGCTTTTGCTTTGATTTAACTCCACCTCTGGATTTCTTTAACATGTTCCAATAAGGGGGTGATGTAATAACGAAATCAATTGGGGGAATATTATTTTCTTTCCAAATTTTAAAAGATTTTCGTGAATCCCCTGTAAAGACATTAATTTTCAAGATATCATCAATAGATTTTTGAATCCGTTCTCGTGTAAATTTAGCATATTCTGGATTTAATTCAATACCAAAACAATTTCGTTTGGTCATTAAGGCTGCTTGCGCTGTACTTCCTATACCCATAAATGGATCAAAAACCCAACCACCAGCTTTGGTGAAGTAGGATATAAAATATTCCGCTAAACTTGGAGGGTAAGATGCAGGATGATTTTTAATTTGTTTAGATATATCTCCCGATTTCCCATCTATAATGACCCAACTCTTAGTATGTTGCAACCATTGCTTTCCTGTTAAATCGTTTAATGAATTTTTATTGTTATGTTTTCCTTTATCAGTAATTAGCAATTCCATTAACTTTAAATCATTAGCGATTTTTCGGAATTCCTTAGCGGATTGTGCTATATTCAAATTATTAAAAGAATCTAAAGCATTTTTTAATGTTTGTTCTAGTTCGTATTCTTTTAGTGAGATTATTTTTTCAAATTCAGGAACCAAAGCCTTTTCTGACTTCTCTTCATCCGATAAATCTTTATCAGCATGAAACTTCGGTGTTTGTGTCATTTTTCTCCTGATTTAAGTTTTTTTTTAAGTTTATATAAAAATTCAAAGGCTTGAATTGGGGTCATGTTGTCCAAATCTGCAGAACGTAGTGTAATAACTAGATCCGAATCATCATATCTTTTTATTGGAAAAAGGCTTGTTTGAACGATTTTTTTAGATTTTTTAACCTTAGGAGGGGTTTTAGGGGTAAGAATCGGAACTAATTTTTCACTTCCGTTTAAATAACCATCTATAAGACTAAAAGCTCTCTCCGTTACTGATTTTGGTAACCCAGCCATCATTGCTACATGGATTCCATAACTTTTATCAGTCCCACCATCAGTTAATTGACGTAAAAAGATTAATTTCTTTGTATCGGGTTTTTCAATGATTTTAAAGTGATAATTGTGCACTTTGGGCATTTTCAAATTTATAAGTTGGTGAAAATGAGTTGAAAAAAGTGTTTTTACTCCAAAATTATGAAGATATTCAATAACTGCTTGTGCTATTGACCTCCCATCAGCAGTCCCCGTTCCTCTTCCCAATTCATCAATAACAATTAGGCTTCGATCTGTTGTATAATTAATAATCTGTGACATCTCGGTCATTTCCAGCATAAATGTACTTTGACCTCTAACAAGATCGTCGGATGCTCCGATGCGGGTAAAAATACGATCAACAATACCAATTTCAGCAGAAATTGCTGGAACATAACAACCAATCTGGGCAAAAAGAACGATTAATGCAGTCTGTCGTAAGTATGTTGATTTTCCGCTCCAATTCGGACCTGTAATGATGAGAATTTGTTCCAAATCGTTATCCATGAGGGTATCATTGGGAATAAACAGCTCTTTCTTATTTACTTGCTCAACCACCGGATGCCTTCCTTGTTTGATAATGATTCGTTTGTGATTTTCGATTTTTGGTTTACAATAGTTATTAAATTGTGTAATTTCGGCAAAATTAGATAATACATCAAGCTCACCTATAATTTCAGCATTTTTAAGAATAAGAACGGTAAATTTCTGGATTTCCTCACGGATTTCTTGGAAGATTTTATATTCCAAATCCGTTAGATTTTCATCAGCAGAAAGAATTTTGGTTTCCATTTCTTTTAATCGTTCAGTCTCGTAGCGAACACCGTTTTTAATTGTTTGCCTTTGAATGTAATCTGCTGGAACTGAAATACTTTTAAGAGCATTTTTTGTGATTTGAATGAAATAGCCAAGAACTCGATTATAAGATATTTTTAATCCTGTAGAAAGATTTAATTTCCTTTTTTCCCCTTCTTCGAATTTTAAAATCCAGTTTTTACCGTTGTTTAGAATATCGCGATATTCGTCAACTTGAAGATCGTATCCGTCTTTGATAATTCCACCTTCAGTAATTGTAACCGGTGGTAGTTCATGAATAGATTTTTCAATTAGATCAATTACATTTTGGAAGTCTTTTAGCTCGGATATTAAAGGTAAAATCAAAGGATCCTTGATATCAGCAAAAATAAGCTTTATATGATTAATTATTTCTAAACACCGTTTGGTATTCAGCAAATTTCGCGCGTTAACAGTACTTGAATAGTTAATTCGTGAGATAAGACGAGCCAAATCCCCCATTTGGCCTAAATAATTCCTTATATCTGATCGAATTTCATAATTTTTAATAAAAAATTCTACAATCTCCAATCTTCTATCAATTTTCTTTTTTATTATCAAAGGTTGGACTATCCAATTTTTCAACAATCTTGTTCCCATAGGGGTTTTAGTTTCATTTAATATACTAAAAATTGAACCAAATGAACCACCATCATTTTGATTGCGTAATAACTCGAGATTTTTCTGTGTATTTACATCTAAAAACATAAAAGAATCCTCATGGAAATAGCGAATTCGCTTAATATTATCTAAGGATTCTTCTTTCTGGTTTTCTTTTATAAATGATATCAAAGCACCTGCAGCAGATATTGCTAATGGCCGATCTTCTAAATCAAAGCTATTTAAATTTTCAACATCGAATTGTTTTTGTAAATTTTCATATGCATTTTTGAAAAGAAATGAAAATTGGGTGTGTTCCTTAATAATCATGCTTGAACTTTCCCTTAATTGACCCATAAAAGAAAAATCCACTAAGAGATCTTGTGGAAGAATGCATTCAACGGGATAATTCTTAGCAATAAAGGAAAAAAGATTAATTTTTGCTTGTTTTCCAAAAAATTCTGCCGCTAAAAAATCAGCACTTGATATATCAATTATTGCAACACCATAATTTTTTTTATCTCTAAATATTGAACAGATGTAATTTGCAGAATTACTATCCAAAAGATTGTCATCAACTATGGTTCCAGGACTTAAGACCCTTACAACTCCACGCTTTACTATTCTTCCTTTGGCTTTTTTTGGATCTTCTAGTTGCTCTACAATAATAATTGTTTGTCCTTGTTTCACCAGTGTTTTAAAATGTTGGGTTGCTTTATGAGGGATTCCTGCTAAAGGGTGTCGACTTGGGCCAGATCCTCTTTTTGTTAGTGTTAATCCCAATAGTTTAGAGACATTTATAGCATCATCGTAAAAGAATTCATAAAAATCACCCATCCTATAAGCAAGAAGGAATTCTGGAGGGTATTGTTTACGAACGGTATACCAGTGTTTCATCATTTCCGGCATTTTACCAGATCTATATAATTCTTCTGCGCCTAATGTTATGTCTTCTTCTTTTTCTGATATTGTTATATGAATCAACCCAACAATGAATAAAATGAATTCTTTGTATTTTTTTCAATACAACAAAATAAAAAAATGCCCATATTGTTGAATTAATAAATTTCACATCCGCACTAGATAAGTCTTAATTTTTCAAGAAATTCGCTAGCTCGTTTTTGCCGCTTTTTTAAATTCCTTCTTTTAAAGATACTTAGTTTTGAAGGATCTTGTTGTAATAGTTTATGGGCTTCAAATTTTAAATCTTCTAGCTTATTTAATTCAATTAGTTGGTATTCAGCCATGGTATACTGTTCAGGGGGCATTTCGTTCAATCGCCACTTAACAAAACTCTCAGAAGATTCTTTGATCGAAGGAAAATCTTTGGTTTTTCGCTCTTCAACTTCATATGCATAAAAAATAGGAATAATATCTTCCAAAACAACATCATCTAAAAGAGTATCAAAGGAATTCACAAATTTTAAAAAAGCATCAAATACACTTGAATCATCAATTTTTTTATTTTTCCCCTTTTCTTTCCCTTCTTTGATACTAGAATGAGTTTTTATAATAGTCAAATGATCTTTTAAGGGTAAAACGATTGTCCTTGAAATGCGTGGTTTCAAATGATATTTAAATTCAATGGAAGTCTCTTTTTCAACATTAGGAATATACCATGAATGTTCCAAACCATCTTTCATCGTTCTATTATTGGATTCTACTTCTGGGGTTTTCCCATTTAGAGTTATCTCAGATATTTCGTAATTATAAGGAATAATATCTTGAATAAACGCTTCCTCAATAGGATCTTCAGAAGTGTTTTCGATTGTATTGATCACAATGTATCCCATGGATCTAAAATCTTCAGGATTTTCAAAATTAATATCGATCTCTCGGTGAATCTCTGTGGCTTTTCCAGATTTGTGATGGATTGCAGATTTACTTTTTATAGATTCCTTAACTTCTACAGCATGATCTTC
>JAUWPK010000336.1 GCA_030611625.1 Promethearchaeum sp.
TGAAGCCATGGATAAACGTTTTGAAGCCATGGATAAACGTTTTGAAGCCCTGCAAATTCAAATTGATAAACGTTTTGAATCTTTGTTACTACAAATGGATAAGCGTTTTAAGGCAATGGATGAAAGTCTTAAAGCGATAGAATTAACTAACAAGCAATTATATCTTTCGGTAAATAGAATAGAATCTAAAGAAGGTAAGTATTTGGAAAATACTGTGTTAGAGTTAATGAAGGAAACTTTAAGATTGGAAAATATAATTCCCGATAAAATAAGAAGAGAAATTCTAACTGATCCAAAAGGAGAAATTTTTTATCCTGGATACACAACAGATATTGATGTTATTGTAGAAAACGGAAATACTTATTTGGTTGAAGTGAAAGCAACTACGGGAAGTGAAAATGTTGCACATTTCCTCCAAAATGTACTTTTATATGAAAAACAAAAAGGGAAGAAAATAACCAAGCCGATAATTGTTACGCTTCGAATAAATCGGAACACTAAAGCTTTAGCAGAAAATCAAAATATACGTGTTATCGCTGGTAATATAGAATAGTTTTTTCCTTTTCTTTCTTTTTCTTGACATCTAAAAACACGAAATAATTAATGATGGATACTATGAGAACTTATCTTGAGATTGAGCCGGTTTTCCGAAAGAAATATATTGATTCTTTCATAAAAAAGTTTCCCGAGTTGAGCTCAGAAGAATTCATCCTAACAGAAAAGATCGATGGGACTAATGTTAGACTTTGTTTTCAACTTGATGGAACTCTTTTATTGGGGTCTCGGAATCATGTTTTAGAAGCGAAAAAAGATCATTTTGGTTTAAGAGAGGTTCTCAAAGAACCAGTATATAAAGATCTGCTCCACTATTTAGAACGTAAAGTTGTTGAAAGTGGAAAAGAAATAATGTTGGTTGGTGAATTATTTGGAGAAGGAATAAACAATAGAATAATTTATGGAAAACGACAAATTCGCTTCTTTGACATATATATTGAAGACTTAATTCGACCTCAAAAAGAATTTTTTGAATTTATGAGTGAATTCCCTACATTGTGCGTTCCCATTATCGGAAAAGCTCATGGACTGGGTAATGCACTAAAATATCCCGAAATATTTCAATCGAAAATATCAACAGGGTTAGCAGAAGGATTAGTAATTAAACCTTATTCAAAGAATTATAGGCAAGGGGGCAGTATTTTCTACCTTAAGCATAAAAATCCTGACTTTAAAGATCGTCCAACGAGAAAACCTCACAAGAAAGCCCCTCCAAACCCTCTATTAAATTATATCAGCAAAAATCGGGTGCTCGATATGTTCAGTAAAATGGGCACAATTACATCCAAAGACCAAATGGGGAAATATGTGAATTTAATTCGAGATGATGCTTTATCCGATTTTAAAAAAGACAATCCCATAATTGAACTCAATAAGCTGCAAATCAAAGCAGTAAATGGAAAGATATCGCGAATTTTGCTTGAGTTTATTTAATTTTTTTGAAGTCTAATTTTTAAAATGGTATTGGATCATTTGCATGCTCTGAACGCTTATTTTATTTGGTTATTTTAAGTTTTCTTAGTCATTTCTTTAGTTATATTAAGTATACTTAGTTATTTCTTTGGAACAACGGAAATTATGGTTTTTTCATGGGGAATTATTATATTTTCAATTCTAATTTTTGCAACGTTTATCCACAGGTTTTTAATATATCGAAAGTTTCTTATGAAAATTAAATAATTCAATAAGAACTCATCCATGTTTAGTTTTAGTTTAAAAAAATGAAACTTTTATAGAACACTTTGTTAATTCATCATAACTAGGAAATTTACTGAAATTTTTCAGGTGATAAAATGGCTAAATTAATTTGTGGTAAGTGTCATAAAGTTTATGAATACTGCGAGGACGGTAAATGTCCCAAATGTGGAAACAAAACCAATCAAACTTATGAATTTTCAAATAGTGATGATTATCTTAAAGCACATATTCCAATTATAACACAATTTAGAAAGGATATTGGGCTACAAGGGCTTGTGAAAGGCCTAAATTGTGTTATAATAAACACCGAGCCAGAAAACCAAGGTTTTACCGTTGAAGAATTATTAAAAAACACAGGATTTATCTTTGGACATTCCTTTCAAGATAAAAATTTTAAAACAACGGTTTTAAAAAGTAATAATTCAGCCGATATACTAATAAAATCCCGAAAAAAAGAAATAAACCCTTTCTATTCATATAATATCAGACCTAAAGCAAAAAATTTACCAAATACTCGGTTAGAATCATTTGTTTTTGAAGTATCTAATTTATCTAAATATGTTGAGATTCAAAAAGAGCAAAATATAAAATTTTTAACCGATATTATTGATACCGATAATTTCTCATTCATTCAAACAGAACCATCTAAATATATTGGAACTTCATACGGTTTCATCCAGTGGCATAAGAATAAAGGGGATTACCACCCAGATGAATTCAAATCTTTTTCAAGTGATATTAAAAAACCTGACTTTAACCATCTAAAAAATATAAAAGAATTAGACCACACTGCTACTAGGGTTAAAGCCCAAGATAGAGACGCTGCAATTTTAGAATTTATGAGATTAACCAATTATAATTTCAATTTTGCTATATATGTAAAGCATTTAAATTCTATAACTAATGTAGCGCGGTTGTCAGCTAAAGATTTCGCAATGGTTTTTACATCCGGAATAACTAATTACACAAGTTCGGAAGAATCAGGGCCTACTGAAAGATTTACTTATAATTATGGCACAAGAGTGCATCATATGGCATTTAACACGAATAAAATTGAGGATACATATGAAGGTTTAAAAGAAAATGGAATGGATTTTCTAATCCAATTAATAGGTTCAGAAAATGAAGGCTTAAAACAAACATTTTCAGTGCAATCTCCTAACACACTAATTGTCAATGAATATATTCACCGTTATGGTGATTTTGATGGATTTTTTACAAAGAGTAACGTGACAGATTTAACAAGATCAACTGAAAAACAATAATAAGAAAAATAATAGAATCTGAAAAGTTCATTCCAGAAATTATGCAATGTTAATATATTTCTTCTATCTATTCCAATTTCAGGAGTTTGTTAATGATTATCAATAGTTTTTTAAATAAATTGCACATACAATATATTCAGACCTAAAATTTTTTGGGGAAGGTTAAAAATGACAAAAAGCAAATTGAGATTTATTGCGCTCTTATCTGTTTGTGTATTTTTATTTTCATTTCTTCTTACGATTGATTATGAAATATTAGGAAATGGAGAATTAACAGGGGATCAAGATTTATTTTTAGAAAGAATGAATGAAAATATACTTGAAGAAATGGGGCAAATTAAAACTGCTGGTATAATTGTATATGAACAGGATTTCAATGATGAAATCCCTGCTGATAATGAAGGTGATGGGGTTTATCGAATACCAACTGGATGGACGGCGCCTGATCCTGGAATATTCCCTGGAGGGAACTATTGTTATCCAACTACTTCTGCACCAAGTGCACCAATAAATACTGTCAATTTAGCGATCGGGGATGCTCAAGCAGGGTCTTTTACATATATAGAAAGACCATTACCTGCAGTGACTGCAGGTTCATTTGAATTTATTTACTATATGAGAGG
>JAUWPK010000138.1 GCA_030611625.1 Promethearchaeum sp.
AGCCATTTTCTCTGGAGAAACTTGTACTTGTGCTGCTTGTTGTTGTTTGGATTGTTCCAATTTATTTCGAAATGCTGCAGAAAAATGAATTCCTTCGGTTATAACTGCAGCAAGTATTGATGCATCGGAAATGTCAACTGCCCAATTATTTAGATATTCCTGTCTTTTATCCTTAATTTGACTTTGAAGATCTTCACCAGATAAAATTTGTCCTTCTATTCCTGAAATTTCCACTGAAGCATCCTGTTTTAAGGCATTTAACCATCCACTTGGAAGATCAGATACACAAAAATCGAATTTACTCTTGCAGGAACTAAAAATTGCATCGAAATTTGGACCTCCGGTTTCTCCCGGACGTCTATTCCAGTAAATATGTTTTAAACCAGGTCCTGTTCGATCCCAGAATTTTCGATAATTATTATGCTCAAAATCCCATCCTGAATATCCCAGAAATAGAGTTGGATAACGTTTCATTAACCATTGTAATACTTGAGATTTTGGTGGAGAAAAACCTTTGGAGCTTTTATAGGCAGATGCAACACTTACAATAGTTTCTGGGCGTTCTGTGGTCCCATGAATTTTACAAAGGAGAAATTTAGAACCAAATCCTTGAGAATTTAATTGATTATATAGTTGATCATATTGTTCATTATCTATAATAATCTCAAACTCCACGCCCTCATCGCGTAGTGCTTTTTCTATATATATATCAAAATTTGTTGTAAAAACCGCCTTTAAAACACCAATCTTAGCCAGACGAGCTATAATTCTATGATTTCCGTTTGATTGGGCAACATCGAGGGCGGGAAAAACTTTATAGAGGTGGTCATCAAATAATTTTGCGAAATTCTCAAAGATAACCTCAGGTTGCCAGATTTCGCTTTTTATTATCAAATCTCCAGGTAACCCATATTCTTCTGGAACACGTTTAAAGAAAGCCGAAAGTATTTCTTCGGTTAGGGTCCACCAAGATGGCGCGCATGTTGGGGTCGGAATAGAAATACCCGCCCCTGCATAAATGATAAATCCTTCTTTGTGTAATTCCGGTAGAATTTCAACTAATGGTTTCGGTGTTTGATTTATTTCTATTGTCAAATTGCTTACCTCCTTTAATCCTCTTTACTGTCTTCTTTTTTCTTTTTCTTTTTCTTTATTTTTGGACCATATAATTTCAAAACCAAGAAAATTAAAATCGATATTAGTGCACCACCGATGATTTGAGCCAACAATTTCTGGATGCTTGCTTGATCTGCAAGGATATAACCTATTATATCGAACACAATTCCAGCACCCAATATGAGGTTAACCATGCTTAAGATTTTCTCTTGGCGTTCGGAGGATTCTTCTTGTTTATCTAAAAAGATTGAATTCATTTCCTGAGTATTTGAATCAATTTTATTAAGAATAAGTTCCCAATTTTTCTCAATTTCATTATTTTCTACGCAACGCTTAAGTACTGCATGATAATGCTGCCTGTGTGAACGTGTTAAATCTGTAAAGAATGGAGATAGAGTTCTTTGAAGTGTTAATTTAAGTTTTTTAGTTATTTCCAAATCTTCTTTTATATCCTTTGATTTTTTAGCCATAAACTCTTCAGAACCTAATTGACCGCTATCTTCATCAATTTCATCGCTTACAACTAACATAGCGAAAGCGATGGAGCGGATTTTAATAATTGTTTTAACAACACTATTATACATATATCCGCTAGAATCGGGTGTTTCTTTATCTTTGATAAAAAATCGTCGGTAATTATCCGGTTCCATATAGATTAACCCCGAATTACGGTTTATGAAGTGCATTTCAGAAGTTCGATTCGATATATCAACTTCAATTCGTCTTTCGTATAAATCATCCCTATAATCAGGAAATTGACCAGAGTATAATTCGATCCATTGACCTAATTCAGATTTGTATTTATGAATATTTTCATTAGTCCATTCAATTTTAGCATCATTATTATGACCAGAACAAACTGATACAATGTAAGGGGGTGTCGAATCATCAAATTTAAATTCAAATTGGAATTTTTTTGTTAATCCAAACCAAACTTGGAAAATAATTTGTTGAAGATAATTTGGTCTAATATCGAAAATATTATATCCTGAATTATCTTTAAGTCGAAGCCGAAATAACATAAAACCTAATTTATCATAGGTGTATTTTTTTGTTTCAAAATTGAAATTTTCAATATAATTTTCCCAAGTTATCTCGATTTGGAGGTTTTGGGATAATGCGGCTATTTTTTGGCGATCATTTGCATCAGGGATGAATCTTGGGTTAATTTCCGATTCCTTAAAAGTCTTAATTTGATTTTCTGCATAATCATTCATTTTTTTAATTTCATCGGTCAACTTATCTCCATCAAGGTCCGTACAAGCGCTCACGCACCACCATTGCTCTTTAAATTTTAAGCGAAATCCATCTAATTCATTTAACATATTATTTACCCTCTAAACTGTGTATTATCTTAATTTTATATTAATTAATGTTACCTATTAGTATTCGTTTTATGAGTTAAAAGAAAAGAATATCATTCATGAGAATATAATAAAGAAGTATTTCTTTGATGGAAAAACTTTCAAAATAAGTTAAGTAAGGAATTCAGTCTCTGAGAAATAAAGTTGTGATTTTGTTTAATATAGGAATTTTGAAAAGACAATAGGATGGAAATTGTTTTTTTAAATACATTTTTTCCATTAAGGCGCCCAATATCAATATACTTATTTTTTAAAGTAATAATATCGCTTGGATCCTCTTCCATCTCTTCTAAATCGGTCATAAATCTTTTTAAATTGTCAAGAATCATTTCATCCTTCCTACCCGGCTCATATGAATTCTGGATAAATAAAATGAGTTTAGAAATTGCAATTTTCAACATCTCAAGGTAGGACTTGACATTTTTAAACCTGATTCTTAACTGGGTTCTATCGAAAAACAGAAAAGCCCCTTGCCATAAAAATGGGTATTGCAATAAATAAGGGTTCAGCTTTCTATTAATTAAAAGAGATAATAAACCGTATTTTTCCTTTTTATTAAGAGTTCCATTACGAAATTTCACAATTTCTTTTTGAAGTGTTTGATCTTCATTTGAAATATCCATGGTCATAGGATTAACTTCGGGAAGGAATTTTACAACTGAGAATTTTAAATTATTCCTAGGGTAAGTAGTGACAGGGATTATAGTACATTCTAAATTTGAATGAAGATATGATGCCATTTGAGGACAAGGAACGAGAAAATTATATTGCTTTGAATTGTAAAGAAAGGGCACTCTTAATTGTTTTTTAGAGTAGTAATCTTGAGCAAGGAACACACAATAATTTTTTTTTAAATAATATTGAACAGTTTTTTGTAAAGATTTGAAATCTGTAGTTATTACTGCTGAAAGATTGTCAATTTTTTTTAGTTGTTCTCTGAAAAGGAACTCATTTTCTTTTGATGATAGCGCGAAAACTAAAATTTTTTGAGATTTTTCATCTATAAGAACATTCCGATAAAGTAATGTATATAATGTATGTAGATATTCACCTAGATGGAGTAAAGGGATTAGCACTCCTCTTTTTTGCTGGATAGCTTTTTCAAGATGGTTAAAACCAACAACGGGATGGAAATAGTCTTTATTTTTTGAATTCCTAAGAGATAAATATAGAGTAGTATCAAAATAAAGTTGAATATTATACCGAATAAAAGAATTTGTCCATCTTCTTAAATTAATTTTTTTTAGAAATCTTTGAGGATATAAAAATTTCCACGTCTTTGATAATTGGTGATGTCCATTAACTGCATACTGATAACCAATTGGAACAGAAAGTGATCTAAAAATTGAAAAAGGAACGTGTTGAAAAAATCGATTGATTCTATATTTTTGAATGAAATGGGCAATTCTATACACTAGATTGTTATCAGGGAATGTATCCGTTGGTTTGATCGTACTTTTTTCATTCAGAGTACTAGGTATTTTTTCATCCAATCAAATATTCACCTTAAAATATAATGTATAGAAGATATCGAAAAATGAGATATATATATCATTTCAATTTGTATTTTTATATTTCTTTTGAATTTACTAAAAATAAAATAGGATCTGGCTTAGATTATTGACTAAAATGTTTGAAACATTATATTTATATGATTACAATGAGAAAAAAAGTAAATTAACATAATTCATCTTCAATATCACATAAAGCTACTGAAGATATTTCGTCATCATCCGCTCTAAATCTCATTATGATTACGCCCATCGTAGCCCTTCCAGTTTCTCGGATATCTTCAGTACGAATTCGAATTAATAATCCCATTTCACTCGCAAGTAAAAGATTTTTTTCAGAAGGAACTGCTTTTACTGCTATTACCTCGTCATTTTTGGAACGTAATTTAATATTAATGACACCTTTTCCACCTCGATGTGTTAAACGATATAATTTTAATTTTGTATGTTTCCCATATCCTTTTTTTGTTATAGTAATTATAGAAGTATCGGGATCATGAATAACAGCATCAACGACTTTATCATCTAAGCGTAATTTAATCCCTCTTACACCCATTGCCGTTCTTCCAGATGATCTGAGCTCATTCTCTTTAAAATGAATGGCAAAACCATTTTTAGTTGCAATTAGAACTTCTTCCTTAGGGCTACATAATTTCACGCGGACAAGTTGATCATCTTCGCGGATGGTTATGCATCGAATTCCCGTTTTTCTTATTTTAGAAAATGCGTTCAAATTTGTTTTTTTTGTTACACCCTTAGCTGAAATAAAAACTAAACTTTGTTTTGCATCTGTGAAGCTTTCTATACTGGTTATATCGATTATTTTTTCACCAGGTTTAAGGTTAACATAGTTTACAAGTGCCTTTCCCCTTGCATTTCTGGAAGCCAAAGGAAATTTAAAAGCAGGAACCGAATAAATCCTTCCTTGTTGAGTGAAAAGCAAAATGGTATCATGACTTGAAGCAATAAACATATCTACAATGATATCTTCTTCTCTCATTTTCATACCACGCTTTCCTTTTCCTCCTCTCCCTTGAGCTTGATACTGTTCGAGGGTCATTCGTTTAACTTTTTGATCTTGTGTTATTACAATAACACATTCTTCTTCAGGAACAGTTTCCTTGTAAGTAATTTTTAATTCTTCTTCCATCTCTCGAATTTCTGATCTTCGTTCATCCCCATATTTTTTTGAAATTTCTTGGGATTCTGTTTTGATGATCTGAAGAATTTTTTTACGATCTGCAAGAATACCTTTTAATTTTTTGATTTTTTTAACAAGTTCATCTTTTTCATCAATCAATTTCTTATTTTGTAGATTAGTTAATCGACTGAGAGGCATTTTTAGAATTTCTGCTACCTGCAAATCTGTAAGTGAATAATTTTTCATCAAATTTTTTGCAGCATCACTAGCATTTGCACTTTTTTTTATGAGTTGAACAACAGCATCGATATTATCAATTGCAACTAGTAAGCCTTCAATGATGTGCATTCTTCTTTCAGATTTTTTTAAATCAAAAGCAGTGCGGCGCCTTATTACGTCTTCACGGTGAGCTATAAATTCTTTTATGATCTCTAAATAATTAAGAACTTTCGGTTGTCTACCATTATTTATCAGTGCTAAATTAATGATATTAAAAGTGTTTTGTAGTTGAGTTTTATTGTATAATCGATTCAAACAAGCATTGGCATCCGAATTTCGCTTCAATTCGATTACAATTCTCATACCCTTACGATCTGATTCATCTCGGACATCAGATATTTCAGGAATTACTTTATTGTTAACCAATAATGCTATTTTTTTTATCAAATTGGATTTGTTCACGACATACGGAATTTCGGTCACAATTATCGAATCGCGGTTTTTTCCAACACCATCAGGAATTATCTCACATCTTCCCCGTAAAACAATCGATCCACGACCTGTATGAATTGCATCTTTGATTCCTTGCCGACCCATTATTATACCGCCAGTTGGAAAATCGGGACCTTCAATATATTTTTCTACATCATTTATACCAAAATTCTCGACGCCTACATCAATTGCTGCGCAAATTGCATTATTTATCTCATTTAGATTATGGGGAGCTAGATTTGTCGCCATTCCTACAGCAATTCCAGAAGCACCATTCATCAATAGTAGAGGAAGTTTTGCAGGTAAATAAACTGGTTCTTTGAGCGATCCATCAAAATTATCTCTAAAATCTACCGTGTCTTTATCTAATTCTTCCAATAATAATTCAGATACTTGGGCTAATCGAGCCTCCGTATATCGCATAGCGGCCGCAGCGTCACCATCTACGCTTCCAAAATTACCCTGACCATCAATTAGCATATATCTGACTGAAAAATTTTGAGCCAATCTTACAAGTGCAGCGTAAACCGATTGGTCACCATGGGGATGGTATTTGCCCATACAGTCCCCAACAATTCTAGCGCATTTGAAGTGAGGTCCTTTGTGATAGAAATTATTCTGAGCCATAGCATACAAGATTCTACGTTGAACGGGTTTGCAACCATCTCTAACATCTGGAATGGCTCTTCCCACAATAACAGACATAGAATAATCAAGATATGAACGAGAAAGCTCAGCTCGCAATTCTCTTTCAATAATTTTTGATACTTCTGGAGTTGAACTGGACTCAGACTCTGGTTCAGGTTCATTATTGGGAAGTTTTGACATATGTTAACACCATGAACTTATTTTAAATATCCAAATTTAATACTTTGTTATAATTTTCAATAATATATTCACGTCGAGGAGCAACTTCAGTCCCCATTAGAATTGAAAAGAGGACATCTGTGTTACTGAAATCATCATATTTTACTTTTATTAACCGTCTATTCACGGGTTCCATTGTAGTGTCCCACAATTCTTCGGGATTCATCTCTCCTAAACCCTTAAATCGTTGCACTTTCACCTTCGAAATATCCGGTATTTTGTGCTCCTGCATAAAAGATTCTAATTCTGCAGCCAATAATTGTGCTTCATCTGCAATATAAAGGTATTTGAATTTACTTCTATAATTTAGCTTATAAATCGGAGGAACAGCAAGATAAATATGACCTGCATCGATTAAAGGTCTCATATATCTGAAAAAGAACGTTAGAAGTAAGGTTTCAATATGATGCCCGTCAACATCAGCATCACACATTATTATTATTTTGTGATACCTTAGTTGTGAAATATCGAATTGACTTTCATCATCATCCTCTTCATCATCTCCGTTATCCCTTCCTTGATAAATCCCTACCCCAATGGCTTTTATCATCGCACCAATTTCTCTATTTTCAAGAATTTTACCAATTCGGGATTTTTCTACATTCAAAATTTTTCCTCGTAAAGGTAAAATCGCTTGTGTTTTGCGATTTCTACCCTGTTTTGCAGAGCCACCTGCAGAATCTCCTTCGACAATAAATATTTCACATTCTGCAGCGTTTTTGGAAGAGCAATCTGCCAGTTTCCCAGGTAATCGTAGAGTTTCCAAAGCAGATTTTCTTCTGGTTAATTCTCTAGCTTTTTGGCTAGCAATCCGCGCTTGCTGAGCGCTAATACATTTATGAAGAATTGCTTTTGTTTCATTAGGAAATGAATCAAAATAATGATAAACCTCTTCATAAACAATCTCGGAAACAATGGTTTTTACTTCGGGATTTCCTAACTTTGTTTTTGTTTGCCCTTCAAATTGAGGTTCTGGAACGCTAACATTGAGTATTGCAACAATTCCCTCTCTAACATCCGCTCCTTTGAGTGTTTTATCTTTTAAATTTTTAAATTGGGATTGGTGATCTTTAATATAATTGTTGAAAACTCTTGAAAGTGCAGTTTTAAATCCAGTTAAATGAGTGCCCCCTTCAATAGTGTTAATATTATTAACGAACGATTGAACTATTTCAATATAAGATTCATTATATTGAAAAGCAAGTTCAACAATTAATCCATTCCTTTTTTTTTTTAGATGGATAATGTTTTCATGTAGAGGTTTTTTAGCTTTATTCAGAAAAGTTACAAAATCAGATATTCCACCATCATACTTGAAAACTTCACCTTTTTCTTGCCCAAGTCTTCTATCTATAATTTCTATCTCAATCGGATTTAAGAATGCAAGATCCCTCAATCTTCCTGCAAGATAATCATAATCAAATTTATAAAGCTCTTCTTCCATTCCTGTAAATATGAGTTTATCAGGTAAAAATTGAATTTCGGTGCCGGTATCATCCAGTTCTCTATCAGTCTCTCTTTCTGATAAATGTTCCATAATATGACCTTTGGCCATTTTTATCTTGTAGAGCTTGCCATTCCTCCTGACTTTTGCAGTAGACCATTCTGAACAAGCATTAACTACCGCAAGACCAACTCCGTGGAGTCCTCCGGACACTGCATACGATTTTTTATCAAATTTTCCACCTGAATGAAGAGAAGTAAAAACTATTTCTAAGGTAGAAACTCCCTTTTTTGGATGTTTTGAAACGGGTATGCCGCGTCCGTTATCTCTGATAGTACAAGAATTATCTGCTTCAAGGATAACTTGGATTTTCGAACAAAATCCACCGATAGCTTCATCAATTGAATTATCAATAACTTCAAAAGCAAGATGGTGGAACCCTCGTCTTCCTTGAGAGCCGATATACATTGATGGTCTTTTTCTTATCCCCTCAAGACCTTCTAAAACAACAATATTATTTGCATTATAATCCTTTTTTGATTGGGATTTAGGTTTTGATGTTTTTTCTTGAGATTCAATCTTCTTTTTTACTTTTGAAATTTCTTCTTTCTTTTGGATTGCAGGGCTTTTATTAAC
>JAUWPK010000065.1 GCA_030611625.1 Promethearchaeum sp.
ATGCTCCTCTATGTGCCATAATTTTGGGTTTTGGTGGTATTTCCCCTTGAATAACATTTACTGGAATAATAATATATGATAGAATAAATCCAAGTAAAATTAATGTGAAAACTCCAGTTAAAGTTAAAATTTTTTTATTAAAAGCGAATTTCCAACGTTCTTGCTCTTTAATTTGTTTCCAAATTTTAATAACGTAGGAAATAATTTTTTGTGAAAAAAATCCGAATAATAATATCAAAAGGAAGAAAATTAATGGACTTATATATTCTAATCCTGTCCAGATTATGCCGAGTTCATCCCCACCTACAGCAATTAGTAAATACAACATGAAATCCCATATCATTAGTATTGGGAAGATAATTATTTTTGAAAATGTTGAAATTTTAAGATTGAATTTTGATATATTTTTAGGAGAATATCGAATTACCAAAAATAATCCAAAACCTGTTAAAATAATTGATAAAATTAAGATTAGCATTAACCATTGAAATTTCAAATTTGTCATCTCGTTCAAAAAATTGTCAACATCAGGCCATAGAGGTCGAACTAACAATGTAATTAACGAGAAGATAGCGATATTTATGAAAAATATCCAAAAAAGCGTATACCAAGATCTATATTTCCAAGAAAAATTATCTACCGATTTCATCGTCATTGAAAAAACGAATTAAGTTATTGAAAAATCTTTCTAAAATTATAATTTTTTTTTTTTAAGAAAAGGAGCCAGAAAAAGAAAGCTGTTGATCATAATGATTATATCCAAAATATAACAATCCCATTTTTCACTCTACAACTTTAATATTTATATTGTTCTTCAATAATTTCTTTTATATCTTTCTTATTTTTGTATTTCTTAGGAGATTTAGTAAAATCATTGAGAAAGTTATTTTGAAAATTCTTTGATTCGGTTTTTCTTTTCTTAATCATCAATAGATTATATTAAGAACATGTATTAATATTTTAAAGTAAAACTATATGTTATTATCTCTAAAAATGATTGATTGAAAAAAATTAAAATTAAAAAAAAAAATTAAATCATAGAGCCGCCGCCGCCAACAAGAAGCTGACCGGTTATCCAATCACTTAATTCACAACTGAAAAATAACACTATTTTAGCAATATCTAATGGTAATCCACCTACTCCATCTCGTGAGAATGGAATTGCACCAATAGCAATATCACGAATTGCTTGAGGAATGCCCAACTTATCTCCAGGTTTTTTCAAAGCAGTCATTCGTGTCTCTGTGAATCCAGGAGCTATAGCATTAACACAAACTCTATTCAAAGAGAACTCTCGGGCGCAAGATTTTGTGTAAGCAATTAATCCGCCTTTAGCAATTGCGTAATTTGCTTGTCCTACGTTTCCGCTGACCCCTGTTGTAGAAGAGAAGTTAACTATTTTTTTAAATTCATTATTTCGTTCATCTTTTAAGAATTCTGGCAGAACTGCTTGAGTACATACATGAGTTCCTTTCATATTAACGTCAATTATAAAGCGTAGTAAGCGATCGTCCATTTTCTGTATCATAGCATCGCGTGAAGTTCCAGCATTATTTATTAAAATATCGATCTTTCCAAACGCAGCAATAGTATCCGCAACCATCTTTTTGACTTGTTCTACATTTGTTACATCTGCAGGACATGCTATTGCTTCACCACCCATTGCTTTAATTTCTTTAACAGTTTCAGCACATGGATTAGGGTCTATATCATTAATTGTTACTTTACAACCTTGCACAACGAACAATTTTGCAATACCTTTTCCAATTCCCCGTCCGCTTCCAGTGATTATAGCAACTTTTCCTTTTAGTAATTCTTTCATTTTCAATTCTCCTCCTATTGCTCCAACTTGAGCCAAAGTCCTCCATCCACGGAAATACTTTGTCCATTTATACCTATTGCATCATCGGAAGCTAACAATAAAACCATCGGTGTGACTTTTTCAAATGTCATTGGCTGATTACTTAAATCAGAGGATGTTGTTAAATATGCCCCTTTTACACGATCTTTTGGACCTTGCATTTTGCGTTCAGATAAAGGCCCCATAGCTACTGCGTTAACATTTGCGAAACGACCAAATTCACGTGCCATGCTTTTTGTTAATCCTATCATGGATCCTTTGAATGCTGCCCAAATTGCTGCTGCGCCCATACCCGCTTTCCCCATCATGCTTGTTAAAATGACTATTTTTGCATAAGTCCCTTGAGTTTTTCTTTGATTTGATAACTGATCACGAACTGCGCTCAATAGGTGAAATGTTGGCCAAACAGTTTGGTCTCGTAGATAATCGAATAATTCAATATCTGTTTTATCTACTCTTTTCTGTTCAAATTTATCAAAATTGGTAATCAGAACATCCAATGTACCGAATTCCTGGACTATATCAGTTACCATTTTTAATGCTGGAAAGTTTTTCCAGATTACTCTTGTTTTATTTCGACCCCGATCATCAACAAATGCTTCAGTTTCGTATGTTCTATCAGTGAAAAAGTCGCATTCGTATGCCTTGATACTTCCACCAATCAATTCAGCACATGCTTTTGTAATATTAAATTCCGTATCAACAATGCAGACCGTTCCGCCCTGTTCGACAATCTTCTTGGCGATTACGCCACCCAATCCGATCTTAAACGCATCTTTTTTAAATTTACCCAAATTTCCACCAACTAAGCAAATTTTTCCGTCAAATTTTCCCATTTTTATTCACTAAAATATTCTGTAATAAATTTCAGTTATAAATTCTGAAATTTCAATTTCTTATTTCATCTTAAGGTTAACTTTATAAAAAGATATTTTGAGAATTTTAACTGAAAAGTGGAAATTAAAAAAATTAGTAAAAAGACAGAAAAAGATAGAAAAAGAGCGATAATGAATTTGATGTAGGGATTTACTGTAGTTCATATTCCAATTTATTACCACAAATTTCACAATAAACCGATTCGGAGTCGTATAAAATCCGCATCATTTCGTTTGTAAATGTGCCCCCACAATTTGGGCAATGTAGTAATTGTGAATATTTAATCACTTTATTTATTGAGCTTTGTTGAGCAACCACACTTGTAGCTACGGGCCTTTCTATTGCTGATTTAGTTGCTAGATTCGAATGAGTTGGAGGTGTCGGGCGTTGTGGAGGTAACGGAGGTGTTGTGCGTGATGGAGGGGGGCGAGTATATCTACGAGAGGGTTTATCTAGCTTTCTTGGAGAGTCATACTTGTAATGATAATGTCTATGATGTTTTCTTGGAACAAACAGAGATCTAATAAATTTAACAAGAATTTTGATTATCTCAAAGACAAGTTGAAAAACTGCTTTCACAATATAAAAAACTAAAGAAAATAATCCTACGGTCAAAGCCACTAAACCAACTAAAATCAAAATTTGATATATAACTGGAAGAGTATAAAGCCATTCACGGGAAGAAATAAAAAAATCCCAAAAAGAATCAAAGGTATAATGATACCCGAATATGTAAACATCCATAAGTTTTCACGAAAATTTTTTTCTAATTATCTAAAGTGAATGACTGTATATCAAAAATCCAGAGTCCATTTTTTATCATTATATTTTTCATCAAAGTAGAATATAAGAATAATTATGAATAAAATTTTGGATGGAAAAACCGCTTTAATAACTGGATCTAGCCAAGGTATAGGAAAGGCTCTGGCAATAGGATTCGCAAAACTGGGTGCAAATATTATTATAACAGGCCGAAATCGAGAAAATATGGAAAAAACACTCAAACAAGTTGAAGAACAAGGAGTAGAAGGAATAATTGCTCCTGGAAATGTTCAAAATTATAGCGAAGTTCAGAATGTTATAGCAATTGGCAAGGAAAAATTCGCTCATATTGATATTCTGATCAATAATGCAGGATTTTCCCGTCTAAAACCCATACACAAAATGAGAGTTGAACAATTTGAAGATATTCTTAAAACCAATGTTTTAGGAGTATACAATTTTTCGCATGCACTTGTCCCTCATATGATGGAAATTGGGGGAGGTTCTATAATTAACACAGGGAGCGCGATTATAAATTCGCCAGGCCCTAGATGGAGTGCATATTCAATGTCAAAAACGGCTCTTTTAGGGTTTACTGAGAGCTTAGGGATCGAATTAAAAGGAAATTCTATCAACGTTAATACAATAATGCCGGGTGCTGTTAATACTCCTTTATTTCGCATGGGAATGACGGAAGATATGATAAAGGCAATCGGTCCAATGGCACCAGAAGATTTAGTTCCTTTTTATGCATTTTTTGCATCAGATCTAGGTAAGAAGGTGACCGGTTTAAATGTAGACATGGATATTTGTAAATCTGTAATAGAAATGGAAAAAAATTTGGAACCAAATCAGGAAGTATCATGGTCTGAATTAAAAGAAATTGCAAAGGAGAAATTTAAGCCTGAATCATTTAAAAAAGCAAAAAAATATAGAAAGCTAATTAATTTCCTCCTACAATACAAATAAATCAAAAAAATAATGGTGATAAAATGAAAATTGGAGTTTTTTCAGACACACACGACCATATGGAAAACATTCGGAAAGCGGTTGATATTTTTCTGGAGCAAAAAGTAGAGAAAGTAGTTCATTGTGGAGATATTGTTGCCCCCTTTATGGTAAGGGCGATGAGTGAGTTAAAAGGTAAAGCCATTGAAGTAATTGGAATTTATGGAAATAATGATGGCGAACGACTGGGATTATATAAAATTTTAGGAGAAATCATGAAAATGAAAGGCGATTTTCATGAGGTTACTTGGAATGAAAAATTTATTGCCATTTATCATGGTACTGATAACAGAATACTAGATAGCGTAATCAAATCCCAAAAATACGATTTAGTTCTATGTGGGCATACGCATCAAGTGAGAATTGAGCAGGAAGGAAAAACGGTGGTTTTAAACCCTGGAGAAACGTGTGGATATTTGTATGGGAAGGCAACTTGCGCGGTTGTTGACTTGGCAAATGAGCCTTTTGATACAAATTCTATTAAAATTTTTGAAATTTCCATATAGAACTTTTTTTTTTTTTGACATTTCTATGGTTTTTTCACTTCATTTTAAATTTAACATCCCAAATTTATATTAAATTCGTTTAAATCCATAATAGAAGACAAGATTCATACAAAAAGGTCGAAAATCCCAGATAATATGGGGAAAAGTTTTATATTTTTATAAATGAAGTTTTAAATGACAATTTTTACAAAAAACTTGAAAATCGAGTAATTTATATGACACTGAATTGGTCTGCTGGAGTAATTGTTGGTTTTATAGGATTTATTCCGTCATTCTTCGCTTTTATTATTACCCTTATTCAATATTTTAAAGATAGATACGCTCATCTAAAATATTTTGCAGGTATGTGGTTTTTCTTATCAATATGGATATTATTCCAGGCAATTTCTGATCTGCTTCTATCAATCCCCATCCATTTTGTTGTTTTTTATGCTTTAATCATTTTTTCATATTTTGTTAATCTGTCGGTTGATACAATTACACGAGATACCATTGATCCAATTAAGATGTTGTTAACAACTGCTTTTTCATGTTTTATTATAATTCTTTCATTTGATCTTAATAATATTCCAGCATTCAACCCAGACGCCATAATAATCGATGAAACTGCTGTTAGTCCATATCCTACTATGCACGGAAATTTTAGGATAGCTGTTATGATTGCTTCAATATTACTAGTTTCTATAGCAGTTTACGGATCTTTTAAAATTTTAATTCACACTCCAAAAAATCTTAAAATATCTTCACTACTAAATGTTTTAGGAACATACCTATGGGGGGTCCAACCATTATGGATACAAGTTACGGATTTAGAAAAAAAATTCCCTGGAATATCTACAGGGAGTATGGCCATCGGCATATTAATAATTGCGATTATATTTATAAAAGAACCGAAATTAGCTTATATTCTCCCTTTCAAAGCATATAGAATTTTGATCCAAAGAACAGATAATGGTACAATTTTTTTTCAACATGATTGGAATCAACTTGAAACAGAATTCAATGAAAAAACTTTTTCCAGAATGATGCAAGCGATAAGCTCAATGTTTAAAAAGACAATTAATAAGGGAAATGTACGTAAAATTAAGTTTGATGAAGCAGAAATTACGTTAAAAGTGAGTGAAGAAGTTCCGCTTGCGTGTATTTTAATCTCCAGTGATTCTTCAATTACATTAAGAAATTCGTTTATTAAATTTGCAAATGATATTTTTAAAGATTATATTAATATTGAAAAAAATGCTCATTCAATGAATAATTATGATGATGGAATCATCCTTCTAGAGAAGCATTTTCCATTTATCCCTTAGCTATTTCCAAATTTATTGAATTTAAAGAAAAGATTGAAAATAAAAAAATTTACACAAAAAAGTCGAGGTTTTGACTCGAAATTGGAATAATCTTAAATAATATTACAGCAAATTTTATATTAATCAATCTTTTCAAAATTCAAAAATAGGTAAATCCTATGGTACCCAATTGGTCTACTGGAGTAATTATCGCGTTTGTTTCATTGATTCCATCAACTTTAGCTACGATATTAACGTTAATTCAATATCTTAAGGACAAATATAATCATTTGAAGTATTTAGCAGGAATGTGGACATGTTTAACCGTCTGGATTCTCTTTCAAGCAGTAGGGGATTTGGTAGTATATAACGAGCCTTTATCTATAAAACTTCATCTTATCTGCTTTTATTCTTTAATTGTTATGTCATACTTTGCCAATCTATTTGTTGATTCAATTACAAGAGACTCAATTGATCTTTTTAAGATGATTATAACCACTGTTGTATCTAGTGCTGTTGTTCTTCTTTCATTTTCACCAGATGCGATCATTATCGAAACGGATGCTGTAAGCACATACCCAACAATGCATGGAGATTTTCGAACAGCCGCACTCATCCAAATGATTTGGCTTAGTGCGATATGTTTTTATGGGAATCTAAAAGTATTTCTCCATACTCCAAAGCATTTGAAATTTTATTCCTTCTTTAATGTCTTTGGGAATTATCTCTGGGGTATACAACCACTTTGGATTCAATTTGTTCATTTAGAATTGAAATTTCCAGGAATAGCAACGGGTTCTATGGCAATAGGGATTTTAATAGTTGCTCTTGTCCTAATTAAGGAGCCGAAATTAGCTTATATTTTACCATTCAAAGTTTATAGAATACTTATTATGGATACAAAGAGCGGTATTATTCTCTACAAACATGATTGGAATGAACTCAAAACAGAAAGTAGCGAAAATATTTTTTCTGGAATGCTACAGGCCATCAGTACTATGTTTGACCATACAATAAATAAAGGAAATGTACGTGAAATTAATTTTGATGAAGCTGTTTTAACCCTAAAAATATCTAGTAAATCACCAGTTGCTTGCATTTTAATTTCAAGCAGTATATCGAGAACATTAAGAAGTTCTTTTAATGATTTTTCAATGGAGGTATTCACCGATTATGAAAATGAAAATTTAAAGGAAGAGCCCTTAATAAAAGGAAATTATGAAAGAGGTGATACTATTCTTGAAAATTACTTTCCATTTGTTCCACATCTTTCATAAGGTTTTTTTAATTCGATAAATTGCATCCTCTATCCTGTCAACCGGTTCTGTAAGCGCAAAACGAATATAACCCTCACCAAATTCCCCAAAGCCAATGCCAGGAGTTGTAACGACTCCAATATCAATTAGTTTTTTACTAAATTCCATGGAATCTGGTTCTGGAGATTTTGTCCAGACATAAAAAGTTGCCTTGGGTTTTTCGGTTTTCCATCCAATCTTGTTCAAACCATCAACTAAAACATCACGCCTTTTTTCATATATATCCATTGTATCTTGAACAATAGGAGGTTTTCTTTCATCTTTATATTCTTGAAAGCCCTTTATTGCAGCACGTTGAATGAAACTTGGGATTCCGGTATCAACCTGAGCCTTGATTTTTTTTAATCCTCCAATTATTGATTTTTCTCCAAGTGCAAAACCTATACGCCAACCAGTCATATTAAAGATCTTTGAACATGAATTGATTTCAATATGATTTGATGTAAATTCTAAGATTGATGGCGCGATGTAATCATCAAAGGTAAATTCTGAATATGGATTATCATAAACAATAAGAATATTATTATTATCCGCAAACTGGATTGCTTCTTTTAAAAATTCTTTGGTTGCAACTCCGCCTGTAGGATTGTTCGGATAATTTAAAAACATTAACTTGGATTTTTTTATAATTTCCGATGGAATACTATTCAAATCTGGTAAAAAATCATTTTCTTTTTTTAGTGGCATCATATATGGAACTGCACCATTAAGAATTGTAGCACCATTTTCATATACGGGATAACTTGGATTTGGAATAAGAATAACTTCTCCAGGATTTACAAATGCCCGAGCGACATTTACAAGCCCTTCTTTTGCACCAATTAAACCAATTATATGAGAACTTGACTCTAAATCGACATTGAATCTTACTTTATACCATGTTGCGATAGCTTCAAGAAAATCCGGCTCTCCTTGTCTTGTGGGATAATTATGATTTGCAGGTTTTTTAGCTTCATCGATCAAAGCGTCAACTATTAATTTTGGAGTAGGAATATCGGGATCCCCAACATCCATAGAAATTAAATCGACACCTTCACTTTTCTTTTTTCGCTTTATATCTGCGATTTCGGCGAATATGTAGGGAGGAAGTTTGTTTAATCGGTCAGAATATTTAAGATTTAAGGGCATTAGGTTAATCTACTCCAAATTGTTTAATCGAAAAATAAAATTGATTGAAAAATAAAAAAATAATTATACGCAAAGAAGATCTTCCTTATTCTTTAGAGCTTCAATAAGTAAAGGGATAACTTTATACAGATCTCCAACAATCCCATAATTTGCAACATTGAAAATCGGTGCAGTCGGATCAGTGTTTATCGCAATAATTACTTTACTGCTTTTCATTCCAACAAGATGTTGAATTGTGCCAGAAATCCCACAAGCTATGTAAATTTTGGGAGATACTGTAGTTCCACTTTGACCTACTTGGTGACTTTTTGAAATCCAACCCAATTCTATGGGAATACGACTTGCCCCTACAGTTCCATGGAAAATATCAGCCAATTCTTGAATAAGTTTGAATCCTTCCTTACTTCCAACACCCTTACCACCAGAAACGACAATATCTGCTTCACATAAGGGAATTCCATCTTCGCATACAGCGCTAAGAACTTCTTTAACACGAACACGCAATCCTTTTTCGTCTATTTTTACGGGAACTTCAATAATTTCTGCATTTTCATCGTGATCTTCGCATAAATTTTTCATAACATTTGGTCTTACAGTGGCCATTTGAGGACGCGTTTCAAAATCAACGATATCAGCCATAATATTCCCTCCAAATGCAGGGCGTGTTTGCAGTAATTTGTTTTCATATATAGAAAGGCCGGTGCAATCTGCTGTAAGTCCTAATCGGAGAATAGAAGCGACTCTTGGGGCTAAATCTCTCCCTTTAATTGTCGCGGGATATAACACTATGTTTGGATTATATTTTGAAATAAGACCGATAATTATATTGGCATAAGTATCGGTGTAATACTGGAGTAGATTATCATCCTCTGCTATGTAAATTTTATCTGCACCATGAATGGATAAATCTTTTGTGAATTTTTTGACATCACTGCCAATTAATACAAGCCCAACTTTCTGCTTTAATTCAAAGGCAAGATCCTTTGCTTTTCCAAGCAATTCATAGGTGACACTTCTAATTTTACCATCTTTTACTTCAGCCACAACCCAGACATCTTGAAATTGAGATAAATCAACATCTTTAACTTGCCTTCGTTCCAAATCAATAGCATCGAATTTACAAACCTGAACACAAGCTCCGCATAACGTACATGCATCGTCAATAACCGCTCTTTTATCTACAAGAGTAATCGCACCGAATGGGCATGCTTTGACACATAAACCGCACCCAGTACATTTTTCATTAACATTTATCATTTTAAATCACTCCCTCATCAGATAATTTGTTAAATAATTTTTCAACTGCTATTTTTGGTTCATCAGTGAATATTACGCCCTTTTCTTTGATGGGAGGCGCATAAACTTTGATAACTTGTGTGAGTGAACCTTCGAGTCCGAAGTTTTCTTTTCCAACATCGAAATCATCAGCAGTCCAAGTTTCAAAAGGTTTCTTTTTTGCCATTATTATACCCCGCATGGGAGGATTCGTTGGATCAAAGGAGGAAGGGGTAATCCCGGCAACCAGAACAGGTAATTTTGCTTCAATTATATTATAACCATCATCTGTAACTGCTTTCACTTCTAATCTTTTTCCTTCAATTTTTAAAACTTCTTCAACATAGGTTATTTGAGGTATGCCAAGCTGTGCCGCTATTTCGGGGCCAACCTGAGCAGTGTCGCCATCTATTGCTTGAAGTCCAGCAAATATAACATCAAATTTTCCTATTTTTTTTATTGCTTCAGCTAAAGTGATAGCGGTCGCGAATGTATCTGCTCCTGCAAAAGCACGATCACTAAGTAATATCGCCCTATCTGCACCCAATGCTAAACATTTTAGTAAGGCTTTTTTAGCTTGTGGGGGTCCCATAGAAATTACAACGATTTCGTCTTCTTCCTTTCTTAATTTAATAGCTTCTTCTAATGCAAATTGATCAAAAGGGTTTAAAATGCTTGGAACACCTTCCCGAATAAGAGTATTAGTCTTTGGGTCAATTTTTACCTCTGTCGTATCAGGTACCTGTTTTACACACACTATATATCTCAATACATCTCAACTCTTACGTTTTTTTTATTTCTGTAATAAATTTCTGTAATAAAATATGAATTCTAATAATTATAATAATTATTTTGAAATTTTAAACCTTTATTCAAAAATTTTTATGATTTCTAGATAATTTCCTAAGAACGAATAAAATTTTGAACCAAGTCGAAAAGAAATAGATTATTGGTATTTTAGAAAGTTTAAGTAATTGTTAAAAAGTGTATAGAATACTAATATTATGTATGGAAAAAAAAGTTCAAGATTTATTACATCTCGCACATAATATGATTGAAGAAGGAAAAATCTCAGAGGCTTTGGAGTTTTTAAAATCATTAGAGCCAGTCGACAAATATACTGAGCGACAGAAAACTATATTTTATACACTCACTAGTGAAATTCACTTTTATTTAGGGAATTACCCAAAAGCTTATGAAACGGCCGAAAAAGGGATGCAATTTGCTAAAAAAATCGAAAAGTGCATAGAAGTTGTTGACACTTTCCTTAATATGGTAAACATCTTAATACATATGGGAAAAAATAAAGATAGTATGAATTTATTGAAAGAAAGCTCTGAAATACTTCAAAATTTAACAAAGATTTCTGAAAAAGATCGTAAACAGAGAATGGGATTAATTTATTATTACAAAGGCGTCAATTTCCATTATTTAGTAGAACCGATGAAAGCTCTTGAAATTATGGAAGATGCCATAGATCTCCTAGAAAAATGGGGCTCACAGGCTAGTCTTGCTCAAGCTTATGCTTTTTATGGAAATATGAACAGATTGATCGGAGAATACACTAAAGCTCTTTTAATTATTTCCAAATCTCAAAAAATCTGTGAAAATGAAGAATCTTCTCAATATAACAAGCCTAAATTGATGAATCTTTATGAAAGTAGTGTTATATATGTTCTTAAAGGT
>JAUWPK010000279.1 GCA_030611625.1 Promethearchaeum sp.
GATGACCATCTGACTGAGTAATTCTCGGTCTTTTTTTCTCTTTCTACTCAACTAATCATCATAACATCCCAATAATATCACCACCTCCATTATAACTAAACTGCCTCCTCCGTCCCATCATAACATCACTGCAGAACGAAGGAGCTTGCTCCGAAGTGAGGCTATCCTTTAAAAAAGTTATCAGTTGTCGGTTATCAATTGAAAATTGGTTTTTAATATAGCCCCTACATCCAGTAGGCAAGCCTACTGATTCGGGTGTCCCTTTATGAGATTTATTATATAGAAGCGGATTAGCGGGATTATTTGATGGTATTGGTGTAGTGGTTGGCGGATTGAAGGTATAATGGGAGAGTAAAATGCTGTAAAGTTCACTATGCCTTAGTGACGTGATTTGTGGTTTGAAATCACCTGTTTTTAAACTATAATTTAGTGAACAAATCGTATCTAAGGGATAATTGGGTTAACATTTTGATAAAGGATGAAAAAAATAACCAAAAAATAATCATAACGGCTTAATCTCAGAAATTTGACAAGATATTAGCCATTAGATTGAGTAATCGAGGGTCTTTTTTTTTATATATTTTCTTTTATTTTGTTTTATTTAGAAATCCTCACTACTTTTTAGATCTCGCGATACCTGCTTAGATAGCATAGTCCCGAAGGCAATATATTCACGCATGAATTTTATTTTGTCAATCCCGTCATATTCTTTTCCAATGTCTATATCGTAGTATTTGAATGAAATTAATGGGTTGGCTTCGGCGATAATTCGCATTCGGGACACTTGATCGATAGTGGATTGAATTCTGGCCAAACCACCTTCAGAAGGGCGCATATATTGGAGGATTTGGCGAAAGTCATCTAAACTCTTTGCTTTCTTGTATGGAATGGAGAGATCTACTTTCCCGGTTCCCATCAGTAGAAATTTCACAGGTTCTTTATCCCAACCCAGCCTAATCATTTCAGTATATGACATATCAAGGGCGGCATTGGCAGTTCCGACCCCCCCATCAACCCACACCGCCTTATGAGCTTTATCATTAATTTGACAAAAATAATGTGGGGCTGCAAAGGATTTGGCAATTGCTTCTCGGAGATTTAATCTTCCGTCCTTTTCCTCCCAAGATTTAAAAAAGTGGGTGCGATTGTCGCATAAATTAACAGATGCAATCATATATTTTGTTTTACAATCTTTCATCTTAATTTTCTTGGTTCCAAATAAATTTTCCCACATCGTATAATAGTTCTGCCTAATGTATTTTGGACCAAGTATTCCTCGCCACCAGTAAGTTTTAAAGATTAGGGGAAGATATTTTATAAATAATTCCGTATATTCACCTGCCGGGAATTTCCCTAATGATAATACACCCCCTGTAATTGCACCAACGCTAGTGCCAACAATTAAATCAAAAATCTCAAAAATTGGTTTTTTGTAATGTTTTTCAATGATTCTCAAAGAATCTAATTGAAGAACACCCCTTACTCCTCCCCCTTTAAGAACTAAAATTCTCTTCACTATTTTTCACGGTTTTATTTTCTTTTTTCTAATATAATTTAATTAATCTAAATTCATCCTAATAAATTTCGTTTAAATAACTCTCAATTCTTTGAGACCTTTGGTTCGTAAGGATTGAAATAAATAAAAGTTATTAATATATTAATTAGGAGTAAAATGTCTTCTTCTACCAAAAAATATCGATCAGCTCTGATTATCATCCAGTCAATTTTGGAACAGTTAATCAAAGCAGGAAATGAAGATGGCATTGTCAAATCTAAGATCTATAAAAACTTAGGATTGAAAACAATAATCGGAGAAAAATATCTGGAACAATTGATATCCGCACGATATATTACTGTAAATGAAGAAAAATGGGGAAAAGAAAGAACACGTCAAAAAGTATATATAACAAAAAGGGGTTTGCACAGGTTTCAATGGTTTATGAAATTATCATCGGAATTAGAAATGTAAAATATAGTTGAATAGGGTGAATGTAAAAAATGAATGAAAAAAATAACGGAAATAATCCATCAAATTATAATTTAAATAGAAGTGGAGATTCTCCTAACAATAAGAAGGTATTTCCAAGTGCAACTGGAGCATATGATATTCCAAACACAGATTATTCTCAAATATTAAACTCTTATCAAACCATTGCGAAGAAAGATCGAACTATTCAAATCATTGGGGGCATATTCGCATTTTTATCTTCATTCATCGAAATTATTGTATTTCTCCTTATTAAACGTTTACTAAACTTTTACATCCCATTAGGGGTTCTAGCTCAATTTATTTGGATTTTTATTGTGCTTCTAGTAATAAACACCTTTACAATCGCTCAATTAATTATTATCTTTAGATGGAATAAAAATGTGGAAAAAGTTAAGCATCATCGTCAAACTTTAGCAATAACCAATTATAAAATGATTAATCAAATATCGATAATCCTATTTACAATCATTTCTATCTTGATATTAAATTTGGTGTTCTTCTGGTTTTATAGACAATATACGGTACCTCCTAGACCGGAGGGATTAATTAGAATCCTAAGAATCTATACGTTTTTACGTAGATTAACATGGTTATTAATTTTCAGTTATACAATTTTTGAGATGTGGCAACTATACAAATGGAATAAGCGAAAAAAGGCAGTTAAAAGGATTGAACGAAGGATATTAGAAGAATTACCGAAATTGCACGAACTTGCAAATTTGACGGATATCTATTCGGATGACCTTGCAATTGATTAAAATGAAAAAAAAAAAAATTAGCAATCTAAATAAGAGTTAAATTCCCAATCTGACACAAATCCATTTTTTTGAGCAATTTCAAACTCTGTCAATTCCTTTTTCTTCTTTTCCAAGAATATGCTAATAAATTCCTCCCCGAAAATATCAGTCATCAAAGGATCAGTTTCAAAATATATCAGTGCACGTTTTAGACTCCATGGTAATTGTTCTATTCCTAACTCTTTTCTCTCTTTTTCACTTAATAAATCAACATTTTCTTTTGTAGGTTTGCTAGGTTCGATCTTATGTTCAATTCCATCCAACCCAGCGGCCAATAATACTGCAAACCCAAGATAAATATTCATGGAGCCATCACCTGCTCTATATTCGATCCTTGCACTTTTTTCATAACCTGGAACACGAATTAGAGCAGTTCTATTTCCAATACCCCATGATATATGAACGGGAGCTTCATGATGAGGAACTAGTCGTTTATATGAATTAGTAGCTGGATTTAAAATAGCTGAAATAGCGGGTGCATGCTTTTCAAGACCACCAACAAACCAGCGAAGAATATCACTTAAACCTTTTTCTTTATCTGAAAAGACATTATCTCCCTTCAAATCAGTTAAATATTGATGAATATGAAGCCCAGAACCAGCTTTATCTCTAAATGGTTTTGGCATGAAAGTGCAAATTGTGTTTTCATCAATAGCATTCATTTTAAACACTTGTTTTGCTGTTTGAACATTATCTGCTGAATATAGTGCATTATCTGCAGTAAACTCCACTTCATGCTGAGCAGGTCCGACTTCATGGTGTATTGTTTTAATTCCAATTTTCATTTTCATTAAATCATCAGTAATTTCTCGGCGCAAATAATGTAAACTATCTCTTGGAGGAACGCACATATAATCTCCATTATCTGCCGGTTCTAGGTCATCTGTTAAGAAATAAACTTCAAGTTCTGGGCGAGTTTTAAATAAAAATCCCATATCTTTTGCTTTTGAGATGAGTTTCTTTAAAATCCCCCGAGGACATGTCGGAAAAGCGTTTCCCTCGTTATCTGTTAAATCACAAATAAATCTGCCCACTCTGGTATCCCACGGCAAAATTGCAAACGTTTTATAATCAGGAATTGCTCGCATATCACTTTGACTTATTTTTAGAAATCCCAATGAAGAACCATCTACGCCCGTCCCATCTTTCATCTCTTCCCAAATCTTTACTGGAAATTCTACTTCCTTCAATACGCCAAATATTGTAGTAAATTGATATTGGATATAATCGATCCCCATCTCTTCAAAATATTGAATTGTGAAATCTTCTAATTTTTCAGCCATTTTAATATTCACCTTATTATTCGTAATATTTTTTATTCGTAATATTTTTTATATTTTCCTTTTTTACTATTATCAAGATAATGACGATAAGAAATGAAACGGTTTTAGGAGAAAAAACCTTGAAAGAAATTTGGGAAATTCCTAAAAGCATTGAAAAAACCATTTCAAAGACAAAAAATCGCGATAAAATTTCAGAAATTGCAAAAAAAATCATTGATTCAAATTGTGTTAGTATGTATATTCTTGCTTCGGGAACAAGTTATCATGCAGGATTGGTTTCGACTTATTGGTTTTCCCAATTTGCCAAATATCCAGCACATTGCGAATTAGCTCCTGAATTTAAATATCTTGTGGAACCAATTATTGCAAAAAAACATTGTGTTATATGTATTTCTCAAAGTGGAGAGTCTGATTTAACGGTATATTCAGCAAAAAAGAGCTTAGAAGCAGGCGCATTTGTAATTTCAATCACAAATAATCCAGATAGCACTTTAGCTAAAATAACTGGTGAAAACACAATTTTTACTATGGCAGGTCCAGAAAAAAGCGTTTTAGCAACTAAAACATATGTAAGTCAATTAGTTGCATTAGCTGCACTAACTTTGGATTTAGGGCATTATCGAAAATCATTAGAAAAGAATGTGTATGAAAATCTCTGGGATGAACTAAAATCTCTTCCAAAATTAATTGAATTTATCCTGCCTAATTATCGAAAGGAAATGCAAAAAATCGCACCCTTTTTTAAATTTGGAAGGAATGCATTTACAATTGGAGCAG
>JAUWPK010000275.1 GCA_030611625.1 Promethearchaeum sp.
AAAGAATTTATGAAGATTTAATTATTCAGCAATTTGATAAGGCAGATGCAAGTTTATTAAGTATTGGTTCCAGAAAAGGAGATTCAATAATTGTTTCAGAGGATAAACCACTACTAGAACTTGGAAAAAGTTATAGAATCGAGATTATTCAATTAATTGATTTTTTTAGAATTCTTACAAAATTAAATATTTTTACAAAAAATAAATTATTTAAGATCAACAGAGAATTAAGAGAACTGAAGAATATTTCCAAGAATAAGGAAAAAGAAATTAAAAATTTCCTTCAGCAACTAAAATAAAAATGGAAAATTCGAAATAAAAATGGAAAATTCGACATTTGATTGAAGAATCTCCAATATATTGGGCTAGAAGGAGCCGGTCTACGCTCTTTTTCAAATTTCCCAGAAATATTAGCTGATCGCATCGACCCCGTTGAAGATACTTAGCCATGGCCAGATTTTTTATCCGAAGGAAATTACCCATCCCGGCATGCCAAAGAGAAATTTGAGAAATTGGGGTACATTATTAATGATTTTTGGGCATATTATCGCGTTTCTCCCATAGAACTCGCTCAAAAATATGCTCAAGACCAAGATTCTTTAACTCATCAAAAAAAAGATCGCTTGGCTTGGGAGGGAGGATATCACGAAAGAGATGTAATTGAATTGGGTGTCGAACCCGATGATCCAATTCTTGCCGAAATTAATTAACACCTTACTATTACGTGCAATAACAGATTAGAATTAATAAGATAATAACAAAAGATAAGTCAATGAAAATTGACAAAATCGAAGTTTCGCAAATTTCCTCATGGGAATATCTGATGCGGGTTGTATTCGATAAAGGAAAATTTTAGAGAAACGTTATTTTTTTCCCAATCAAGTCAAGCAAGATGAAAAATGGTGAGTTGCAGATTTATTTTTTTGACCAAGAAATATCTTTTTTGGAAACAAAAGTTGTTTTATCTTTTGTTAAACAAAATTCTTATTTGTTAAACAACAATTTCTATTAAACGTGAAAAATTTATGGAAAATTTTAAAATTCATTTCAAAAATAAAACTGAATTCAAGGATATAGATAAAATTACTGAAAAATTAACCAAGATTGTTGGATCTGAAAAAATTTCAGTTGACATGATTGATAAAATTGCATATGGAAAGGATTATTGGTTAATAAGCAATTTAATGACATTAAAAGGAACCCTACCTTGTTTACCTGATATAATATTATGGCCACAAACAGCAAAAGAAGTCTCAGAAATTATCAAACTGGCTAATAACTATAAAATTCCTGTTATCCCCTACGGAGAAGGTAGTGGAGTAGTGGGTGGTGCTTTAGCAGTGAATGGGGGAATAATCATAGACACAAAATATTTTGATTCAATTGAAATAAATTCTACAAATATGACAGTTACTGTAGGTACAGGATTGAATGGAGCCGTATTAGAACGTAACCTAAATGAACTTGGTCTTAGGATGGGACATATTCCACAATCAATTAGAACATCAACTATTGGAGGTTATATTGCTCATAGAGCTGCTGGTCAGTTTAGTGGAATCTATGGAAAAATGGAAGATATCGTTCTTTCAATGGAAATAGTCCTTCCTACAGGAGATATTATTAGTAGTAAGACATACCCTCGAGCATCTGTTGGACCCATGGTCGATCGCTTATTTTTAGGAAGCGAAGGTACTTTGGGAATAGTAACAAAAGCTACATGCAAAATTTGGCCAATGCCAGAAAAGCAGGGTAAACTTTCATATTTATTTACAGACATGCAACATTGTTTGGATGCAATACGTGAAACATTACAAGCGCGTATTAATCCGGGCGTAATAAGAATTTATGATAAGAAGGAAACTGAACGCCATTTTGGAGAAACCATTAAAGAATCAAAAGATAAAATCATGGTTATATTTGTATTTGAAGGAATCGAGAAATTAGTTGATTTGGAATTGCAAATTACTTCAGGAAATTGTAAGAAATACAATGGTATCGCTTCTGGGGAAAAACCGATTGATCATTGGTTTAAAACGCGATTTAAGGTTTCTGAAGCTTCAGAATTTGGCCCATACGATCAAGTTATGGATACAATAGAAGTTGCATGTATGTGGGACAAATCAAAAGAAATCTATGATGCAGTAATCAACTCTTTACTTTCTGTTCCTGGAATTTATTTAGCTAGTGGTCATGCTTCTCATTTTTATTCTACAGGGGTATGTTGGTATTTTACATTTTCTGGAATTCCCAAAGAAGGCAAAGATCATTTCACTTTATATAATGAAGCATGGGATGCGACAATTAGCACAGTTCTTAAAACAGAAGGAACTGCCAGTCACCATCATGGCATGGGTATTAATAGAGGTAAGTGGATGCAATTAGAACATGGCGAAGAGTTCAAATTATTGCAAAAAATTAAAGCAACAGTCGATCCGAATAATATTATGAACCCAGGTAAATTATATCTTGAGGAAATTCAAAAAAAGGAGCTATAGAGGGAAAAAAATGGAAATAATAAAGAAATTTAGTAAACAAAAATGGCTTATAAAATTGATTATGGATATGGATAAAGAAGATCGCAGTAATATGCTCGCAGGATATAAAAAACGTAAAAGATATTATACATCTAATCTTACAGATTTTGAAGTTAATTTAAAAGATTTAGCAAAATGCGCTTTGTGTCCAGATATGTGTGGATTCGATGCCCCTTGTCTATTAGTATCTAAAAAAACCACTTTATCCCCTCAAAATAAATCACGTTTAGCATTATTTATGGGAATGGAAAGAATACCAATGGATAATCCTTCAGCAATTTCTGTTCTGTACTCTTGTATGAATTGTGATGCTTGTAAACATTGGTGTCCCATGGATATTTCAGCCGGAGAACTTATGGTAGAAATGCGATGTGAATTAGAAAAAAGGGATTTAGTTCCTGAAAAACTCCATCATCTTAAGAATAGAATAGATGATAATGGTTCAGTTTTTGAAAAAGCACCATATACTGAAGAGAGTGAATTTAATATTGATATACCTAACGCTGAAGTCTTCTATTATATTGGTTGTGTAAGTGCTACAGAAAGAAAATCAATGGTTCGAGCAAATATTGCATTACTCAACCATCTCAAAGTTAAATTTACTACTAAATTTCAAGATAGAAATTGTTGTGGATCCCCTCTTTACAAAGTAGGGTATAAATCTGTTGCAAAGGATTTAGCCCAAAAAAATAAAGATACCATTAATAATTCAAAAACTAAAATTGTATTAACAGATTGCCCCGCTTGTCTGAATATGCTAAAAACCACATATTCAGACTGGGGAGTAAAAATTAAACCAAAAATAATGCATTTTAAGGATTTTCTATTAAATAAAATCGAAAAAGGGGAATTAAAACCTGATAAACCAGTTGATAAAGTAATAACATATCACGATCCTTGTATTTTCGCACGAGGTCTTGGTGAAACAGAAATATCTCGAGAAGTTTTTGCAAAAATACCTGGTTTGGAAGTTAAAGAAGCATATTTACATGGAGAAGAAACACGTTGTTGCGGATATGGCGGAGGATATCATGTTACCAATAAAGAATTATCTATAAAGGAAGGGTTAATAAGATTAGAACAGCTCCGCAAACATTCTCCAGATTATATAGTGTCAACTTGCCCCACATGTGAGTTGTCATTTTTAGAAGCTCAAAAGAATTCCAAAAACAATAATTACACTGAAAAAATCAAAGATTTATCCGAAATAGTGGCGGAATCATTAGGATTAAGTTTCTAACATTTTTTTTATTAAGAATTAGGTGAAAACAAATGAAATCAGAAATAGTAAATATTAATTGGTCTACATTAAACCGGAACAAAGATATAGAACGATTAGAAGAAGAAGAATTCGAGTTAGTTATAATAGGCGGAGGAATCACAGGAACGGGAATTGCCCGTGAAGCAGCATTAAGAGGAATAAAAACTGCACTAATAGATAAAAATGATTTTGGATTTGGTACATCATCTCGATCATCAAAAATGGCTCATGGAGGTTTTCGCTATCTTTCTCAAAATGAATTTAAACTTGTAAGAGAATCAACAACGGAGAGAAATTGGCTAAGAAATCATTTTTCTCATAATGTACGACCATTATTGACAAGATTTGGAGGTTTTACTGATAAAAAAATTTCTCCAATCGATGTAAAGCTTGGGTTGGGAATTTATGATTTTCTTTCAGATTTTGGATCAAAATTCAAACAGTATAAAAAACATTATATTTTCAGTCGTGAAGAAGCAATTAAAGAAGAGCCTTATTTGAATTTTACGGGATTAAAAATTTTAGGACAATATTATGACACAAACGTTGATGATTCTCGTTTGACTCTAGAAACAATAAAAGAATCTAAGATTATTGGAGATGTAGTTGCTTTAAATTATGTAAAAGCAGAAGATTTCATACTTAATGATTTAGGTAAAATTACTAGATTAATTGCAATTGATATAGAATCCAGGAAGAAATTTGAAATCAAAAGTAATCAGTTTATTAATGCTACGGGTATTTGGACAGATGATTTACTTATAAATTATCCTCGAAAAGTAATTCGTCCAACAAAGGGAGTCCATATTGTCGTTCCGGGGGATCGAGTTGGTAATAATCACGCAATTGGGGTATTTAGAGAGGATGATAAGAGAGTAGTTTTTGTACTAACAAGAAATGAATTTACATTAATTGGAACAACAGACACTGATTATATTTTAGGCGAAGAAGGAAAACCTAATGAAGATCTTGATTATCCCTATTGCACTAAGGAAGATTGTGATTATTTAATGGAAACTGTTAATCAATATTTTCCAAAAGCAAACCTGACTTATGATGATATAATTTCAACTTTTGCTGGAATCCGGCCTTTAGTTATGGAAGAAGGAAAATCTGAAAGTGAAATTTCGAGAAAAGAAGTAATAATTGATACTGAAAATGGTTTAACTTCGATTTGTGGAGGAAAATTAACAACTTTTCGGATGATGGCTGAAAATACATTATA
>JAUWPK010000211.1 GCA_030611625.1 Promethearchaeum sp.
ATATGTAAAAAATTTCTTAGTATGGGTATTAAAACATTCCAAGAAGCATGTAATTACGTTCATAATTTAGAATATGGCTATAATAGTGATACGGATGATCATTGGATTCTATTCAAAGAATTAAAGGGATCTTGCACTCCAAAACATGCCGTAATTGCTGGATTGGCTGAAGAATTAAAAGTCCCGCTTTATAAACATGTTGGAATTTACAAATTCAATGAAAATATTGTAAAAGGTGCCCAAAAAATTATTGATAAATATCAGATTCCTTACATTCCAATTGTTCATTGCTTTTTAGTTTATAATAATCACCGATTTGATTTAACTGAAGGCAATTTTAATGGCAAAGAGGCTTCAATTGAAAATTTCTTACATGAAGAACAAGTTGAACCATTTATTAGTCGTAAAGATGAGTATCTACTCTATAGACGTGCATTAAAAGGAAAATTACTTTTATCACCTGAATTTGCAGGGATTTCGATAAAAACTATTTTAAAAGCCAGAGAAGAAGCAATTATATTACTCCACGAAAAAATTAAAAAATAAAAGAAGGAGAAATGGAAATTTATATATTTTATATTAATGAGAAGAAAATGTTGAGTTAACTAATTCTTCTAAGTTTGAATTAGAATTGGGTAGAATAATATGCCCGGTTTTATTCGATGATTCTAAAATATTCCATAATACAGTTGAAGCTTGAATTTTTTTATTAAATTTAGCTAGTGTTTGCTGTGCTATAAAAGTCTGTCCTTTATACACATAGCAGATTGTAAAAGGAGGTATATTCGTCATTAGAATTGTAAATTTTCTGAAATTAACCCTATCTAATCCATCTGAAAAAATTTCATCGCTAAAACTAGTAAAAGCTGAGAGAAACCCGCTAAATAGATCTTCATTTACATTCCATTCTTTATTAAAAATTTTTGTATAAAGTGAGATTCCGGATTTTCCCATTATCAATAATAAAATTGGAGATTCAGGTTTTAAATTAGGTTCATCTAAACTTTTTCTCTTTAACATTCCTTGTATATGGCTTGTTAGATTCGCATCTTCAATTCGATCGCAAATTGATTCATTATCTTCACAGAATTGATCCCATTGGGTCTGATTCTGCAATAGCTTATCATGTTCATCAGAAATTCTAACCGCAAGCCGATTAAAACCATATTTTTCTGCGATTTGTTGCCCTCTAGTAAAATGATATCGGGCTTTTTTCATTTCAAAATTTATTAGGCTAAATTTCGCTTCTAAAAGATAAGATTCTGCTAAAACTCTAAATGATTTTTGTTCTTGTGAAATTTTTGACAAACGAGTAAGAATTGGGTTAATTTCTTTAAGAATTTCTTCATTTTTAGTTTCTTTATACTCGTTTATTAACATCTCGCAAAGATTTAAGATAGAATCTATTGTAATATCGCTGAAAATAATATTTTCATTAGAAATCTCGCCAAAAATTTCTTGAGCAAGAGCAATTTTTCGTACACGATTACCATTTTTTAGTAAAAGTGCATGATTAAATCGGTATAGTTGGTCTATTCTATTATCTTCAAAATTTTTATTTAAATCTTTAAGCTGAAGGAGGATTTGATCAGCTGATGGTAGATCATCGCTATATAGATATGTTCGAATCAAACCTGATAAACACAACGCGATTAAAGATTTATCTTCAATAATCTCATTAGAACTCATTACATTTCTATAATAATTTATTGCTTCTTGGTATTTTCCTTCTTCAACTAAAACTCTTGCGTTATTTAATTGCTCATTTGACATTTTTAAATCTCAATATAATTTCAGAATTAATAATTAATATAAATTCTCTTAGGATTATAATGTAGAGCTATTTTTTTCTATAAGAACACGCAAAGATCAATAAAAATTTATATATCTACAATTATAATGTAATAAAATGAAGATTGATTCTATTTCAGCAATAGATGTTGGCAACATAGAAGAAGAATACCGATATATTCTGCAAATTCCTTGTGAACAATGTAAATTCAAAGGAACTTTCAAGTTGAATCTACAATCTTTAATTTTTGAGGAAAACCAGCCATATGATAAATTGGATTGCCAGTGCCAAAATTGTGGAGCAAAAAAAAGTTTTATATTTGATATTTCCAATTTCTTTGGAAAGTTATTCTAGTCTTCAAATTCTTCAAATTCTTCATCTTTTCCTTCTTTCTTCTCTTCATTTTTCGAAGATTTCCGTAAACTAAACCTTTTCTTGACCCTACTTTTCCATGCAGACATTTTATCCCCTAAAATTTTCACACCTTGCTTAAAATCATAGTTGTTGGTGGCCAATTGTCTAAATCTTTCAGAAGATAGAAATGTAATAAATGAAATTAGAAATATCATCATTGAAATAAATGCAAAAATTCGGTGACTTGCAAGGGGGATCCCTATATCTACTGTGAAAAAGCTTATTTCATCAACAAGGGGTAATGAATGATTGATAAGAACCGAAAGTAAAAGGAGAGAATAACCTAAAACCATACCAATTGTCATTAGGATTAATGAGAGATCTCCAAATATTTGCTTACCTAACGCAGAGATAATTAATTTTTTTTGGAAAAATACTTTTCGCCCATCTTTTTTCTTTTCAAATTGTGATGTTTTAATTCCTTCAACTTTGCTAACTTTACTTTGAATATAGTTGAGAGCAGTAAAAATTAATATCATAATTTCTGTAAAAACATTTTGAACAGTTAATGAAGGAGATATTGATGCTGAAAGTTGATATGTTATGTAAAAATTAAAGCAACCAAGAATGCTGATGAAATTTGTTGTTGTACCATTAAGATCTACTGTCCATCCATAAATTAGAATGATTAATGCAACAATGATTCCCATTGCTCCAAGAACTATTGCATTAAATGATTGGAGATTTCTAATTATAATAACTATTGAAATTCCGATGGTTCCAAGGGAAACAATACGAATAAGTCCACCTAAGAATATGCGATCATCCGATTTCCCTGCTATAACTATTTTTCCTGAAATACCAGTAAAGAAATAGAATATAATAAAGAACATTGATAAAGATGATATTAAGATCCAAGAAACCAAGAAAATAAATTTCAGAACTTGAATCCCTACTAAATCCGGGTCAGGATTAAAGACGAAAACTATTATTATACTAAGAATTATTCCAATAAAAACAAATATTGTCTGAAAAATATAATTTTTCCAAACTGCAGAAATCAAACCAAACACAACAATGCTCCCAGCGATCAAAAACCCTAATAAAAGAATATCATTTACAAGTTCTAATGTCATCCATGCAACTTCTTGAAAATATAGGAATATTGATACAATATTTAATCCCAAAACAGAAAAAAGCACAATACTGAAGGGTAAATATGTTTTTTCAAAAAGCAGTTTAAATCCGTTTAAAAACTTATCAATAAAATATGATTTTAACGCTCGTTCTATATAGCTAGCTTTGGACATATTCTTAATAGAGATATTATTCTTTAAAAATTTTAGCGTAAAATATCAAATATCAAAATTTATTATTTTACATATATAGTAATATGGTTGTATGGTGAATGATTTTTTTAAAAAAAAGTAATAACATGAATTAAATTTGCTGTAATATAATTTACATGGACTTAGGAATGCAATGATCCTAAAACAATCTCAAAAAAATTTTTTATAAGTCAGATCTGTTTACTTCATTGGTGAACCACAAAATAGTAATTAAAATTTTTAATATTTTTTTATACATTTTACTCCCGATTTTTATTCTGCTCGGCTATTTTGTTAATGGAAACTTTTATTTCAATATATAATTCTTTAGGTATATTTTTCATAGAATGAATTAAATACAATAAAATTTCTCAAAGGTCTAATTATTTATGGATTTAGAAAAAGAAAAGAAAAAAAAGAAAGAAAAAATTCGTTTTCAACGGGTTTTTGATCGATTACCTTTACCTATTGTAATTTCTGATAATGAAGATCGTAACCTCTACGTAAATCCAAAATTTACTAAGATTTTAGGCTATACTGTTGAAGATGTTCCTGACACAGACACTTGGACAAATTTAGCATATCCAGATCCAGAATATCAAAAAATTATTATTTCAAAGACTCCAAAAATATCATCAAATATGACCAGACCGAGAATAAATGAAGTTAGATGCAAGGATGGCACTATTTGTAGTCTTCAATTTCAAGATATTTCAATAGATGAGGATGTATTTATAACTATTCTTGAGGATGTTACCGAAAAGCTCAAAACTGAAGAATTACTGATAAAAAGTCAACAAAGATACCGTAAAATTGTAGAATTTTTTCCAAACCCAATTGTAGTGACCTCACAAGAGGGCGATGCTGTATATATAAACCCCGCTTTTACAAAATTAATGGGATATAAAATTGATGATGTTCCTGATTCTAATGCATGGCGCCACAAAGCATACCCCGAATCAGAATACAGAGAATCAATTAACAAAGAGTATAATTCCCTAAATTATGATAAAACCACTCCTCGTGAACGTCATATTACTTGTAAAAATGGGGATATCAAAGATTTTATTCTACAAGACATCAAAATCGGTGATGAAGATTTAACAATTTATCAAGATATTTCTGCTCTAAGGAAAGCTGAAATTAATTTTAAAGAAATTGTAGAAAATTCTAGAGATATGATAATTATTATTGATGAAGATGGGATAATTCAAATGATAAATCCGGCAATATCAGAGATCTTAGGGTATTCTGAGGATGAAATAATTAACCATTCACCATTAGAAATTATACTTCCTGAGTTTCATAATTTTTTATTGGCTGCAGTTCGTGCTGAACAAACTGGATTACATGAAATAACTTTACACGAGATGGATGTGCGAAAAAAAAATGGTATGATCATAACTGTAGAATTCTCCACCCGAAATATTATTCGTGATGGAAAATTTATGGGGATTTTAGCGATTTGCAGAGATATTAGCAATCGAAAAAAGATGAATGAAGAACGTTTCCGTCAACAGAAAATTGAATCAATTGGGTTACTCGCTGGAGGTTTAGCCCATGATTTTAATAATATTCTTGTTTCAATAATGGGTAATATAAATTTATTACAAATGGAAGATGTATCATTTACGAAAGATCAGCAAGATATGTTAACAGATTTAGAAAAAGCAGCTTACCAAGCTCGGGATTTAACAAAACAACTACTCACATTTTCAAAAGGTGGAGCACCTATCAAAAAACCAGAATCAATGGAGGAAGTCATAAGAGACTCTGCGAATTTTATATTACGTGGTTCAAAAAGCAAGTGTAATTTCAATTTTGAATCAAATCTACCCCCAGTTGATATTGATGTCGGACAAATTAATCAAGTTTTAAATAATCTACTTATTAATGCTAGTCAAGCAATGCTTGAGGGTGGTATTATTGATATTAGCGTTTTCTGTGAGGAAATTGAAAGTGACTCAGCCATACCATTAGTGCCAGGACGGTATGTCAAATTAATTATAGCGGATAAAGGCGTAGGTATTCCTAAATCTAAACAGCATAAGATCTTTGAACCATATTTTACTACGAAACCAGCAGGTACTGGACTCGGATTAACCACAAGTTACTCCATTTTAAAAAAACATAGGGGATACATTACATTTTCTTCCAAAGAAGATGAAGGAACAACATTTTATATTTATCTTCCAATATCTCATAAAAATTTACAAATAAACCATAAACAAAAAAAGAAAATTACTTTTTCTCATAGTCGAGTTTTTGTATTGGATGATGATGAGAATATACACAAATTCCTTCGTCGTGCTTTTACTCAATTAGGTTTGGATATGGTGTCTTGTTATAACGGGGATAAAATACTTGAAAATTTCCAAGCAGCAGAGCAATCTGGAAGAAAAATTGATTTAGTTTTTATGGATCTCACAATTCCCGGAGGAATGGGAGGCAAAGATGCAGTAAAAATTCTTAGAAAAAAGTTCCCTGACTTGAAAATCATAGTATTCAGCGGGTATTCTAACGATCCTGTTATTGCTGATTTTAAAGACTATGGATTTGATGATTATCTTGAAAAGCCATTCTCGATTGAACAACTTAAAGCAATCTTAAGTAAATGGACAAAAAAATGATTTAAATCAACTTTTTATGGATTTTTGATGTTTTTTAATATATTATATTTGCTAAAATGGATAATTATAATTAGAATATATGAGAAAAGAATGAAATTTGAATCCCAGTTAATACTTAAAAGAATTAAATATCACAAGGTGCAATACTTTCTAATAATTTTTGGAGTAACCTTTTAAACATCGCTTTTTCTTGCATTTGAATTAAAGATAAATAAACTTGAAACTCTCCAATTGTATGATCAGTTAAGTGATGTCAATATAGATGCACTTTTTATATATTCTGGATTGATTGTTTAAAAAGATATTTATGTTCATTAGTAGACATATCAGAATGAGAATTTTTTTAGAATTATTTGTAAAATTTTTTAATTTCTTGAACGTCTAATTAATTATGGATTTAGAAAAAGAAAAGAAAGAAAAAATCCGTTTTCAACTAGTTTTTGATCGATTGCCTATACCTATTGTAATTTCTGATAATAATGATCGAAACCTCTATGTAAATCCAAAATTTTCTGAGATTTTAGGTTATACTATTGAAGATGTTCCTGACACAGAAGCTTGGACAAAGTTAGCATATCCAGATCC
>JAUWPK010000130.1 GCA_030611625.1 Promethearchaeum sp.
AGGACATCCTCATAATCAAATATATCTATATTGAAATTTATTATTCGATTTTTTAAATAAGGAAAAATAGAAATAATCTGTGCTGTAATTAGATCAGAAGATGAATCTGAAAGGGTATAAACTGAATCAATACTTTGCGGACTAAGACCAAAAAGTCCTGAATTTAAGGGGCCAATTTTTGGAGTTTTTGTTTCTCTATTAGTTCCTAATATTGAAATGTATATTATTTTTTTCATTTGATTATCAAAATATATTTTTTATTATCAATTAAAAACTTTAAGATTTTAGAATGTTAATATTGATTTGAGAAATTAACTACAAAATGATAACAAACTTAAATTTATAAAAAATGATATTAAACTAATAAAATAAAAGGCAATTAAAATGGTCCGAATTGATATTGATCCAATTTTCTGGAATAATTTACCTAAACTAAAAGATGAAAAACAACTAAACCCAGAAGATTTGGGAAAAGTAATAAGACCTTTAATTGAAATCATGGGTCATTATAAAAAGAATTTAGAAATCAACCCTCCTATCATTAATTGCTTAAAAGAAGAAATTGGGATTGCTCGGTTTACTATTAAAAATTTTGAAAACCTTGATGAACTGAAAGAATTAAAAGATGAAATCACTAAAGAATTTTTTATGGAGAAACTGCACCAGATTGGAAATAAGTCTTATCAAATAGAAGAAAGTTCAAATTCAAAAGAAATTATTCTGATAAAGCCCATTCTTACTTACAAAATTGATATTCCGATTACCAAGAACGGTAAAGAATTTAATATTAATATCACTCCGATTTCAGGAGATTATGTAAGTTTTAAACCAAAGAATAGAAAAGAAGAAACCGCAATTAGAAGTATATTTAATAGAAGAGCACAGGCAAAATTAGTTAAAGAAGATAATATTGAAATCAAGAGTTATAAAGAAATCCGGGATTATGAAAATAGTTTTAGAACCATTCTTTCCTTTCGAGATGAAAATGCTGTTTTAATTAAATCTCTTAATAATTCAAATAAATTTAAAATTAAGGTAATTCCAAATACTTCAGTTCTTAATAAGAAGATGAAAGCATTACTATCTTTAATAGAACGCCCAAAAACATATTTCTTTCCATTGCTTCAATTATTTCAAAAATTTAACTCAAAAATCAATGATGATAATGAAAATTTTGAGAAAATTGCACAAATACAAGATGGCGAATGGAAATATTTAGATCAGATGGAATTTCCGGGCATTCTTCAACAAAGAGAATTTGTAGAGAAAGCTTTAAACACTCCAGATTTTGCTATTTTGGAAGGACCCCCGGGATCTGGAAAAACAACAACAATTCTTGAAATCTTGCATCAAGCTACAAAACGAGGCCAAAAAATATTATTAGTTGCTTCAACGCATGTAGCTGTTGATAATGTTCTTGAAAAAATCGATGAAGAAAGGCAAAAAGGAGAAGAATTACATATATTTCCAATAAGAATTGGGAGAGTTGAAGATATAACTGGAGTTGCAAAAAATTATCTTGATGTAGAAGTTGCGAATAATGAGACAGCAAGAATTTTAAAAGAATTAAAAAGAAATAAATTAAGAAAATTAAGTGAATCTCAGAATACATTTATGAATTCTCTTGAAACTAAAAAAGGGTTTCTTCATCCTTTTACTTTAGATATTGCAAATGTTGTATGTGGAACTACGATAGGCATTTTGAATTTTCCTGAATTTAAATATAAAGATTTCAATATAAATGAACCATTTGATATGATGATAATTGATGAAGCCAGTAAGACAACTCTTCAAGAATTTTTAGTTCCTGCCCTTCTTGCTAAAAAATGGATTATTATTGGCGATAAAATGCAATTATCTCCCTTTATTGAAGAAGGAGAACTTAAAGCTCTTTGGAATCGATGCAACTTACCCAAAAATTTTGAAGAAGACCATTCTTGGGTTTGCAACGAATTTTTTACAGCGAGTAAAAAAAATATCGTCATTACCGATATTCAATCCTTAAAAACTGAAGTTGAGGAAAACATTTCTAAATCTGAGTTGGAAGGAATAATAACTATCAATGGTTTGGAAAGAAATACAAACTCAAATTCAAAAAACAATTGGAAAGTGAATTTGACTGAAATATATAATGATTTAATAAGATTAACAGGGGCTCGTGGAGCAATTATAGATTACAGATGTTTCACAAAAAAATATTCCAAATCCATTCTAAATTCTATTCCACCTGATTTTGGTATGCTTATTAGTCCTAGGATAGAAAATTCTATCGATCCGCAAATAATTAGAAAACTTGGTAATATCTGCGAAATTCAAAATAGAACATCAGATTATTATTATAAATCCACAAGAGAGAAAAGAACTTGGATAAGTAGTATGCAAAAATGGATTGATGCAGTTACCTGGAGACTTAAACGTGTTTATGAGTTAAGACACCAATTTGAAGATAACAGAAGCGATACTATCTTTTCGGAAACTATGAAGGATCTCAACATCTTATTACCAAATTGGACTTTTTCAGGATTCGATGATTTTAATAAAATAGAAACTGAAGATTTGATTCAAATTAAAAAAGCTATGATCATAAAGTCATTTAATCTTCTAAATGTTGAAGATATTAAAAAGAAATGGCTGGTTTCTGATAAGATTTCAATTATTTTTGAAAATAAAACGAATTCCAAAGAATTTTTTGAAAATGTTTTACAGTTATATAAGAAATCAGATGAGGTTATGAGAAGTTATTTAATCATTGAAATTATTTGGATAATTTTTAAAATTAGAGACGATAAAACACAAAGGGAATGGTTAAATTCATTCAAATCAAATTTTGGATTTGTTTTTGAAGATCTTTTAACTTATTCAATTGGAAATAAGGTTTTTGATACATTAAGAATAGAATTTCCTTCTATTATTGAACTTTTGCAAGAAGGGTTAATGATCAGACCGGAATATCGGAATACAAACATCTATAATTGTACTATCTATAAAGGTTATGATGCAAAGAAGAATTTTTGGGAAAATCGAGAAATTAAATTGACATACCAGCATAGAATGCACCCAGACATTTCCAAATTTGTTAGAGATAATTTTTATGGAGGAAAACAAGTTAAAGACCCTGATGGAACAAATAATACATATAATATATTAACAGAAAGAGAATTTCCATACCGAAATGGAAAAAGGAATATTTGGTATCATGTAAGAGGAAATGAAGAAAAGAAAAATTCCAGTCCAAAAAATGACAAAGAAGTCGATGTAATATATAAATTATATTGTGATTTTGAAAATTGGACGCAAAAAAATCCAAAATCCAAAATATTGAAAAATTCAAAAGAAAATAATCTTTGGAGTGTTGCAGTAATTACTTTTTATAGGGGGCAAGAAAGGGCTTTATCAAAAAAATTTCAGAAACATTTTCAAAGTATAGCAAAATACAATTTCAAAGATAATAAAAAGAATATCAAAGTTAAGATATGCACTGTGGATCGATTCCAAGGTCAAGAAGCAGATGTAGTGTATCTTTCCTTTGTGAGAACAAATTCTGTTGGTTTTTTAGATTCTAAAAATAGATTAAATGTTTCTCTATCACGTGCAAAATTTATGCAAATTCTTGCAGGAAATAAGCGATTCTTTAGCAGTAATAAAGTTAAAAACAGATCTCCTATACTTTGGAAACTTGCAACCCAAATTCCAGAAGATTATTTTATTGAGGTGTAAAAATGGAACTATACCAAATAACTCTAAGAAGAAAATTGAAAGTAGAAAAATATATTGTACAAATGGATCTGCGATTAAAAAAAAATGCAGGGACATTTTATGATTTAATGAAATTAGCTAGTGAAAATGGTGGTTTAAATGAAGATATGCTTATTAAGAGATTTTATTTTACTCATCCAATGGCAAATAGAACAATTCAAAGATGCCAATTTTTTAAATTAATAGACAAGAATTTAAATCCCCAAAATATCTTTCAAATAACAGAAGATGGGAAAGACGTTGCTCATAATGGTTCGATGTTTCGTCAAGAATCAGGTAAAAAATATCGGATTTATTTGACTAAAGATCAACTTGTCCCACAAAGAGTTTTAACTATCCAAAGAATCAAGAGAGAATTTACCAAACGAAAAGAAATAGAAAAAAGAAATTTAAATCTGGATGGATTTTCTTTCCAAAATATAATTGTCGGAAATGAACAAGATGATAAATTATTTTTGGATTCAAATGAAGTAATTATTGAAAAATGTTATGAACAAATGGCAAAAGATAATAGAACTTTAGGAAATTTAACGGTTTCAGTTCAATTTAGCCCCCAAAAAGAGAAAGGTGATATAAATATTGATGGAAAAATCCTTGATAAAGATGTCTCGATATCTTTAAATGAAAATATTGAACATCTAAGTTTCAATCTCGTATTTTTAAGTCTTTTGAAGGAATTGGGAGAACTTGAAAATTGGGATGATAAACTTAGTGCATTACGGCAAAAATTTGATCAAAATGGTGAAAAAAAGATAAATTATCGAAATTTCACTCGTAAACTTACTATTTCAGAGCCAAGAATTCCCGAAATAGGTTTGGTGGATCCAGTTTCATTCTTTGTTCCTATTGTACCTGCGAATAATCAAGATTGTTTAGATTGGGAGAAACTACTTCTTAAAGATAAAATTAATGGAGTATGTTTACAAGAAGAATATAATCAAAAAGTGACAGATGTAGAAAATTTAATGTATTCTAAGAATAAAAATTACATTAAATTACCCTCACAGCAAGAATTCGTAGAGGAATTAAGGTTAGATTCTAAAATGGATAGTATATACAAACCAAGATCCGAAAAATATTGGTATTTGCAGGCAAGTCTTACGTTAGAAAATTAAAAAGACTCATTGATGGTGAAAGTAGAAAATGGCAAGAAGAAAAAAAGATAAGACGGAAAAAATAAGAAAAAATAGAGAAGAAAGAGAAAAAAGAAATGAAGGAAAATATAAAGCCCTGAAAAAGGAAAAAACCAACGAGAAGGTCAAAACTTTAGAAAGTATTTACGGTTCAAATAAATTAAGCGATAATCTTATTTATTCAAAAACTTTTTCCGTTAAAAATGAGGAAGATATAGAATATTATTTTACAAAGAATCTTGAGAATGATAACTCTAAAAATTTTCTTAAAGATATGAAAAAACTCCCTAAATCTAATGTATATGCGAACATTGGTGGTGCTACTCTAGAAGAAATTGCTATAAAAATAATAAACAATGCTCAGAAAACAATCTGTATTTCATCATTCATATTCGAAAATAATACTACTCTTTGTAATTGTTTATTTGATGCAAGTAAACGCGGAATTGATATATTTTTCCTTTTAGCTTCAGAATTTATGATGGATAAACTTTCAAATGATAGCGAAGGTAATGAACATGCGAAAGAACATGTACAATTTCTAAAAGAAGCGGGTTCAGGGTACATGTTCATAAGAACAGGTGAATTTCATGCGAAATTTATCATTGTTGACCCTCATAATTCAAATGCACAAGGGTTAGTATTAACATCTAATCTAACTGAAAGGGCTTTAACAAAAAATAAAGAAGTTGCCGTATTACTTAATAAAGAACAGACTGCTGAATTATTTGAGCAATTTAAGTATGGATTTTGGACAGAAGCTAAGCATGAATATCGAAAAGGTCAAACAAACAATATTTCATCTCTTCAAAGTATAACAAACAAAGAGAGAATACTAAAACAAGGAAAATTCGTAGTTGTAACAACAAATTCATCAATTAAAACAATAAGAGAAGAAATCTTAAAATTTCTTAAAGAACATAATACGAATGATGAGTTATTAATCAGCAGTTGGAACTTTTCTTTAGATAACGACATTTCCAAGGAAATTCTTAAGCATATTGGACCAAATACAAAAATCCTGTTACCACAACGTTCAAAAAACTTCAATGCCTTTAAGGAATTTCTTGATAAAGATGCAAAAGTCCGATGTAATTACCTACAACATGCGAAATTTCTTGTTTCATCTAATAAAGCAATTATATTCTCATCTAATTTCGAAGCGCAAGGATTAGATACAGGTTTTGAATCTGGAATCATTTTGAAAAATAAGGATGATATTGATGTACTAAGAGCAATTTTTGATATTTGGTTTTTAACTGCTGAACATATTGCACATTATAAAGGAAAGAAAAGAGAATATGCTGGTAAGTCTATTGAAGTTCTTATTACAGATGAGAAAGAAAGATCTGGATACAATTTAACTGAAATGATGATACATGAAGAGATGAATGGAAAACAAGTAAATGAGATTTGGGATCTGGAAGATTTCCTAAAAACAAAAAATGATAATGAAATATTTAATATATTACTGAATAAAAATAAGATTCATGCTAAGTCTAATGTAGTATCTACAAATTATTCAGTTGAAATCAAGCCAGAGTCAGTTCCAAATAATGTTTTATATCTAAAGAGTGTTGATGGATTTCACTTGTGGCAAAGTAATTACGGGAAAAATAAGGAGAAATTCTTAGTGATAAATAGAAATCCATTAAAAAATGAGAATTTATTCAACCAAGCACAAAAAATTGCTCAAGAAGAGCAAGCAAAAATAGTTATTTATTGATATTAATAATCTCTCTCTGAAAAAAAATGGAAAATATTCACTTTCTAATTGTTGGGCTTTCACATGAACATATATATCTTGTCATTGAACATTATTCTCCCTCAAAAATTTTTCTGGTATCAAATTTCATGATTAAGAAATCCACAGAACAATTGAAAAATGATATTATGAGTAAAGGAATAGATATTGAGATAATTTGGATTGAAGCATTTAAAGAAAATACTTTAACTCAAATAGTCAAAGAAATTGGGGTTCGAGTTAAGGATTTAAGAACAATTTTCAAAGATCAAGTGAAATTATATATTGGTTTCACAGGTGGAACAAATTTAATGGCGATTGGAGCGGGATATAGTGCTGCTATTTTAAACATCGAAGCTCATTATATAATGAAAGAAAATAATCAAATTATTGAATTCAATACAAGTGGAATTCTCAAATTGCTTAAAGATATTAAAAAATAGTTCTTCAATTATTATTATCATTTTATGTTGTTTTACAAATCAAATCCATGGAAAATATGAAGTTGTTTCCTCTTTTAATTCTTTGATTACAGTTTTATCTGCAATAAATGGATTGCGAATTTTTTTTTCGGGTATCTTTAATTTTCTAAAAGGAGTATAATTTTTTTTGGTTAATTTATTGTATGCAAGAAAAAGAAGATATTCAAGGTTAATTACATCTTCATTATTGTATGCCAACAGAGTGTTTAAATATTTGTCTTCTTTCGTTTTTTGGTATTTTTTCCATAAGATAACTGCTGAATACCCGTCTAAATCTGCCATGTTTCCTCTGGAGATGTTTAATTGCTTTTCAATTGCTTTTAACCCCCCAGTAATTCCCACCCTTCTTAAGAGAAAGCATAAATCATAATGAATTTGGTCCATTTCAATCTCCATTTGATTTTTAATAAAGGGGATATCAAAATTTTTCCCGTAATATGTCGCTATAGCAGGGAATTTTTTAATAAACTCTGGAAAATCATCTAAATTCTTTCCATTAACAAAATTATAGCATTTAATTCCATCATAAACAGCAATAGTTGTTATTTTATTGCGAAATTTGTTTAATCCCGTTGTTTCAATATCAAGAAAAGCGATTTTTCCAATTAATTCTGGAATTGATCTCCAAATTAATTTTGAAGGACATAACCGATTGAATCCCATGAAATCACTTTTATCAATTACATCCTGAAATTTAACCAATTCTGTTTGTAAAACACCCCATTTTGCTCTAGAAAATGAATCGGGCATTTCAGATTGGGAAATATCGTCCCAACTCGTAAATCCTAATTTCCATAATTTTTTTTCAGTTAGCTCTCCAATCCCTTCACAAATTTGAAAACTCTGTTTTATCATATTTATATCAACATCCTTGGATTTCTTCCTTTTCATTATTTAAATTCAATTTCAGCATAATCGCATACATTCTTTTTTTTAATGAATAATATTTGCCCTGTTAAAGACCAACGATTTGAAGTATTTTAATCTTGAAAGATTGCTATTGATCCTTTGGATTCGCCCACTTCCACTTTTAATCGATAGGTTGGAAAGCCAAGTTTCATTTTCCGATGAATGTATTGCGCCAAAAGTTCCGCGGTCGTGGCTTTCAATGGTAATAAATATACATCTTCGGGTGGAAATTCATAATGTTTACCGTTAAAATTAACCCGAATCTGTGAATTGGGTGTTTCCTGAACTATCCGAATATCCTCGCTATCCTTTGGTATTAATAATCGATGATCCAAGCGGTTGGTAATTTCCATTAATTTAGATTTTAAATCGAAAAAATCCACAACAAAGAATTTTTCATTCAATTCACCTTTCAATTCTACATTTACAACATAATTGTGCCCATGGAGTCGCGAACATTTATCGTGCTGATACAGAAAATGTGCTGCAGCAAATTTACATCGCGCATCCGATATTCTCACACTAAATCCCATTATTTATCATCTCTTTTTTTTTATCTTTTCTTTCTTACTTTTATTTAATTTTATTTTTCTTTTTTCTTTTTATTCGTTGTTTATCTATATTTTTATGAATTTTTTTTTTTTTATTCTTGATATATTAAGGGATCCTTGATACCATTGACTTTAAATGCTTCTAACCGTTCGATGCAGCTCCCACATTTGCCGCAAGCGTATTTTCCTCCCTTATAACAGGTCCATGTCATTGAGTAATCCACATTTAATTTCAAACCTTCTTTAACAATATCGCCTTTAGCCACATGGAGATAGGGTGTTTGAATTTCAATGGGCCAATAATGGCAAAGTCGGGCTACCTGTTGCATTGCTCCAACAAAACTCGGTCGGCAATCCGGATAAATTTCATGATCTCCTGCATGCGCGCCGTAATATATCTCTCCAGCACCAATAGAGATAGCATAAGCCAATGCCATACT
>JAUWPK010000235.1 GCA_030611625.1 Promethearchaeum sp.
ACCTTCTAAAACAACAATATTATTTGCATTATAATCCTTTTTTGATTGGGATTTAGGTTTTGATGTTTTTTCTTGAGATTCAATCTTCTTTTTTACTTTTGAAATTTCTTCTTTCTTTTGGATTGCAGGGCTTTTATTAACTTCTTTTAACTCTTCTTGAACAATAATTTTTTCAGCTGAATCTTTTTTATCTTCTAGTTTACTCTCAATTTCATTGCTTAACTCACTCTTAATTTTCAGCTTAATCTTTTTTGAGCTCATGCGAATCATCCGTTGATAAAAAAATAATTGAAGATAGCACAAAAGGGGTGTTTTTTTTTTGTTTCTACATAGAAATAAAAGAATCGGCTACTATTAAAAATTTCTTTCTGAATTTCTCTATTGAATTCAATAATTATTATTAGATTTTTTATATTTTTGATTAGATTTTATTACTTAAATCGATTATTTTCGTAATTGGGATTTAAAATTAAAACATTATATTATTGTGGATTCAGAATTCAAAATCGATCAAATTTTTCATTGAAAATATAAATAATTGGAAGCATTATCTCAGAATAATGGGAATTATCAATAAAGAATTATTTTCGGGTTACTCAGCTGGTGATTTTAGTCTTGTTAGAATAATGGGAGTTATAAATTTAAGCCCAGAAAGTTTCCATAAGAATTCATTTGTCCCAAATGAAAAATTAATTCAAAAGCTCAATAACTTTATTGAAAATGGTGCAACAATCATCGATATAGGCGCTCGGTCTACAGCTCCCTGGTCTGACAAAATATCGGTCGAAGAAGAGAAAGAACGTGTTTTAAATGCGCTAAATCTTTTATCAAAGCATTTTCCTAAAGATATTATTCTTTCAATTGATACTCAATATGCAGAAATTGCGGAATTGGGCTTGGAATTTGCTAAAAAAAATAATATTAGGTCTATTATTAACGATATTAGCTCATTTCACACAGATTCAAGAATGATAGACGTTATATGTGAATATGGATGCCCAGCTGTAATTATGGCAACAGAAAATAAACCAGGAGATAGAAAATCTATTGATGAAATTTTAAAAGCATTACATGACACCATAACTAAACTCCATGATAAAGGTTATGATACTAGCAAAGTAATTGTTGATCCTGGGATAGGTAAATGGGTTTCTGAAAAAACTTTTGAGTATGATCTTGCCATTCTTGATTCTATTGAAAGTTTTCGGTGCTTTAGGAATCCGATTCTTATAGGATTATCAAGAAAATCTTTCCTTGGTTCTGTACTTGATGAACCAGACACAAACAAAAGGGAAATAGGGAGTTTAGCTGCAACTTCGATAGCAGTTTATAATGGAGCGCATATTATTCGCACTCATGATGTTGATTATAATATATGTCAAACTATTCAAGTAGCCTCTTCAATTCGTAAAAAACCCGTTATTTCAAATGCGAATGGTCAAATTTGTGAAATAATTGATCCTTTTACTAATATTCGTAGTGCAGATTATTTTTTAAGATCATATGGAGTCTTTCCAGGGGGTTCAAAAATTATGAACCGAAAAATGATCAATAAGTTAATTATTTTACATAATATCACAGCTCCTGCGGCTTTGATTTTAAAACAAGAACTTCTTTCAAGAGGAGGAGATGCAGCAACTCACAGTCAAGTAATCTCGACTGAATGGAAGAAATTTGATGAAATCTTTGATGTTGTATTAATGGGAACGATTGGTCAATTTAATAGCTTGATTAAAAAACTGAGAAATCAGCATTTGAAATTAGATATAATTGCATCTTTAATCGAAAATACTCTGAAAAAAGAAAGGGAAACAAAAATTCAGTATTCAAAAACATTTGAGGGTTATAAAAAATGAAAGTTACGGCTTTAAAAACATCACATATCATTATGAAAAATGAAAATCTCTTTAATGTAATTTGTGAAACTTTGGATTATAATAAAATCGATTTAATGGAAAGATCGGTTTTAGTTATTGCAGAAACTTTAGTGGGCACTACTGAAAATAGAATAATTGAAATTAAATCGGTGAAAAATGTTTCGGAAAGAGCAAAAGAACTTGCATTAGAGTATTTAATGGATGCTAAGTTTGTGCAGTTGGTTTTAGAAGAAGCAGATGAAATAGTTGGGGGAATTCCAGGTATGCTTTTTACCGAAAAAAATGGTATTCTAATTGCTAATGGAGGAATAGATCAATCAAATTCAGGAATCGAGGGTAATATTTCACTTTGGCCCAGGGACCCATTTGGATCGGCGCGTGATCTAGTTCAGAAAATCAAACAGAAATTTGGGATAACTGATTTCGGAATTATTATTTCTGATTCACGCGTTCAACCTATAAGAAAGGGAGTTGTTGGTGTGGCAATAGGGGTTGATGGTTTTTATCCAATAGATGATTGTCGCGGAAAAACAGATCTTTTCGGTCATGAAATGAAGTGGACTACAAGAGCGTTAGCAGATCAATTAGCAGATACAGCACATGTAGTAATGGGCGAATGTGATGAACAAACACCATTCGTTCTCATTGATAATTGCCCTGTTGAATTCACAAATGAACCAATAGCACATGATTCAATGTTGATGCCAAAAAGTGAAGACCTATTTTATCGTATCTTAAAATGGTAATTTTTAATATTGTATTGATATCAATGATAAAGATAGATATAGGAATAAAAAAAAAGCCTGAATACTTAGATTCTACCTATTTTCACTCTCTTCATAATTAGACATCCCGAATCCACCCAAAGTGATTGCTGCAAAATGAAAGAATGGAAGTCCCAAATAGTTCATTATTTCCCAACCTTGATCTAACATAATAAACTGGAAACCATCAAAGTCAAAAATATCTACTCCAGAAGAGAATACAGTTAAAGATATTATAATTAAAGTTAATACAATAACTGTGGAAATTACTGCAATTATTATGGTTTTTGGATATTGAATAAATTCATTAAATCCTACATTGTTAGGTTCAGTATCTTCAATAAATTTATTAGCAATTTTTTTCATAACAAACATTTGGATTATAGTTAAAACATATAGAATAATTGGGAATAATACTCCAAAAATTTGAAATGGAGTATTGTAAAGTAATCCAATCATAAAAAAAGCAGTACCACATCCAACACTAACAGCACTATAAATTTTTTTACTTATTTTTTATCACCAAGATTTTCGATAGATTTCATTTTAAAGATTAAATTCTAATTTTTTCGCACTTACACCGAATGAATTTAACTTTAATGTTTATCACCAGACTTAAAATATTTTTGGTGGGTTTCTTACCTTTTGTCTTTGTTTAAAAATTGTTGATAAAGATTGGCCTAAGATTTTTTAAAATATCTAATGAAACTAAATAAAATTAGAATAAAATGAGTTCGAGAAAAATGAAGCATTATCATGATCGCAGTGGAAAACCAAAACCTCCACAAGAAGAGATGGTAGGCAACTGGATAGGATTTGTTGTTGTATCTATTATATTTAGTAGCTTATTCGCTAACCAATGGTGGGCGATTATCCCAAGAATTGTTCTACTAATATCCGCGATAGAAAAAACAATAAAATTTATTCAAAATAAAGAAGCACGAGAATCTTATATTTATTCAACCACACAGGAAGAGATGATGCATTATTGGATTGCTACAATAATTGTAAGCATAGTAATGAACGCACTATTCCATAGAGTGTGGTTTTCACAAATTCCTTGTGCAGTTCTATTTATAAAATCATTAGAAACCACGTACACATTTATTAAAGCGCAAAAATTACGAAAAACTGACTCAAATAACGATTTTCAACAAAATCAATATTTTGAGAAGGAGATTTATACCGAAAACTACTCTGAACAAGAAGTTTTCTGCCAGATGTGTGGAACGAAAAAATTTAAAAGCAGTTCACGTTATTGTCCCATTTGCGGAGCAGAATATCGAATTAATTAATAATTTTTTTTTACAATTTTAATTTTTCTAAAGCAGCTCTGAGTTTCATATCTAAAATTCCAAGTTTTGCATCATGAGTAGTGATAACACTCACAATTTTATCACCTATCGCATAAAAAAGCAATTTGCCTCTTTCATTCTCAATTATAGCATCTAAAAAAGTCCCTAAATTTAATTCATTTGCAGATTTTTCGCTTATTTTCAATATATGCGTAGATAGTGCAGCAATTAATTCTTGATTTACCCAACCAGGTAATGTTGAGCTAATTATTCCCCCGTATCTTTCAATGATTGCACTACCATGAATACCTTTAATTTTTTTTAATGATATTAAAATTTCTTGATAAAATGATTCCATGTAATTAATCCAGTTGTAATTTTTTTTATATTTTTTCGTATTACATAATTTAATGCCCTTTTTCAAAAATCATCTCTCATTAAACGTGTATTATAGAGTGATCAATGCAGAAAAAGACTACTTTCCAAAAATTGTTCTAGTTCATGGTTACGGTTCTTCATTAGCAATGTTTGCAAAACAAATACCTTTCCTTAAGAAATATTTTAAGATTATCTTATTTGATGCTGTCGGCCATGGAAAGAGTGATAAACCAAGTGCAGATTTACAAGAAAATCTTATAGAAAATACAGTAAAAGATCTCCAACACTTACTAAATCTCTTAGAAATTGATTCAAAATTTGGATTTATGGGGCATAGTTTATTTGGAAGCTGTGTATCTTTAGAATATACATTGAAAAATCCAGAAATGGTGTCTTTTCTTATCATTTTAAATGGAGGAACATTAAAATTAGATAACACAATTAGGAATATTTTCTGGAATCTTCTTCCTCAGTTTACAAGAATGCATCTCAAGGGAATTGCTCAGACATCCTTAGATACAATTATTGATAAAACTTTACCCTTTATTCAAAATGCAATGGAACCCGAAGAAATTGAAACTTCAAATTCTGAAAAGGAAATAATAAAGGAAAAAATACGTTCTGAAATCCTAGATTTGATTCAATTTGGATTAGACCCATCATCAATAAATTGTCCTTGCCTAATAATAGGAGCAGAACTAGATAATTTTGCACCCAGTTATATGTCTTTAGAATTACATGAAGAAATATCAGATTCTGAACTATATATTGTCAAAATGACGGGACATTTTGGTTTATCACAAATTTTTCAAGAATATAACGAGACAATCTTTAATTTTTTAACAAAACACAAGATAATACAAGATAAATAATTTGGATGAAAAAAATGGAATTGAAAAATGATTTAATTACTACAATTATGGACTTTCGCAAGAAGCTTAAGAAATTTGTAGATGAGCGTGATTGGAATCAGTATCATTCACCTAAAGCTCTTGCAATAGCGTTAAACATTGAAGCAGCTGAACTTTTAGAAGTATTTTTATTTCAATCCGACAATTTTATTCCAGAAAATCTTGATTCTCTCACAGATGAAATGGCGGATGTATTTATATATTTAATAAATTTAGTTAATTCATTAAAAATTGATAATTTCACAGAGATTGTAAAGCATAAAATTGAAAAGAACGCAAAAAAATATCCCATTAAAAAATTTTCAGCGAAAAAATATAAAAAACAATAATAAGCACTTCATAATGAACTTTTTATATCTTTATTGAAATAGCTTAATTAGCATGATTGATGAGAAATTAATTCGGGAACAATTAGGGAACACGTTGAATGAGATAGAATTACCTAATTATGGAAGAAGATATCAAGGAAAAGTGCGAGAAAATTATATAAATGACACCACCGGAGTTAGAACAATAATTTCTACTGATAGGCTTAGTGCATTCGACAGAGTAATTACAACAATTCCTTTTAAGGGACAATTATTAAATCAAATGTCTGCTTTTTGGTTTGAAAAAACAAAACATATTGCACCTAATCATATAATCGATATTCCTGATGTGAATGTAGTTCGAGCTCATAATTGTAAAACATTACCTGTCGAAATGATAGTAAGAGCATATATAACGGGAAGTGCATGGAGAGCATATCAAAAAAGAGAATCAGTTTCTGGAATAATATTCCCTGAAGGTTTAAAAAATTATATGAAATTTCCAGATCTCATTTTAACACCCACTACTAAGGCAGAAGTTGGTGAACATGATTTAC
>JAUWPK010000149.1 GCA_030611625.1 Promethearchaeum sp.
GTGCAATTTATGTTGCTTGCTTATACCATGGAGTAAGTAGATCTCAAAGCCGAATTGCAAAAACTATTCAAGTTACGGAAGTTACCTTAAGAAGTAGATTTAAGGAAATTAGTAAAATAATAAAACTCCCTCAATATTCAGAAATAAAAACATAATTTTTTTTATTTATTTTATGAAATATCCTCAGTAACAAGATACATCATATCAGAGAGATTATTTTTTAATATCGGTAATAATTTTTCATGAGATTTGGTGATAAGTATATTTTTAATAAAAGCAATAATATAAAAATGAATATTATTAGATGTTTTAAATGCGGTCATAACGATTTTTGCTCTTGGCTCTTGATTTTGAGATAAATTCTTCTTTTTTATTGTGTTTAGTTCTGTATCATAATCAATATCTACTGAAATATTACCAAGTCGCACAGGATTTGATTTGAATGAATCCATAATATTCAAAAATCGCAAACCAACCAATTCACATAATTCAATATAATAATCGCTAGTTGAATAGCTTCCGATAACCAAAAGATCTTCACTCATTAAGAGAACTGCGGAACTATGTGATAATTTTGCATATTCTTCAAGTTGTTCATTAATTAATAAAGAAATTGGAGAAAAATGCATGATTCCATTTGAAAAAGCCAAGAAAAGCGAACTTAAATCAAAAATTGTTGTTTTAAAAAAAGAAATCTTTGAATGAGATACAATTGTAAGCAAAAGATCCATTAAAAATTCAATTTTTTCTTGAATTTCGCTCCTATTAGAAATTTCAGGATCAACTTTATGAAAACAAATGAAAAAATCAGTTTTTTCATCAAGTTCTTTATATGTTTCAACTATTTTGGAAAAATATTCAATGGATTCATCAAATCTTTTAGAATCTTGAACATCAATAACATAGAAAACAGAAGATGTATTCGTAAAAACCTGATACCTGTGTTTAAAATAATTTTTTCTAAATTTTCTTTGAGCACCTAGATCCCAAAGAACTATTCCAAATCCCAAACAATCCAGAGTAGAATATATTGAACGAGATAACCCCAATGTTGGTTTAGTATTAAAATATGAAAATTTTTCTTGTAATGAAAGGATGATTGAAGTTTTTCCACTGTTATCCAATCCTGCAAAAATTATTTTTCTCTTCGATTGCATATATCATAAATATAAAAATTTGCATTTATAATCCGAGAAAAATTCATTTAATTCTTTTTATAATGTGGTAACCAGATTGACTTTTCACTGGTTCAGAAATTTGTCCAACTTTTAATTTAACACATGCATTCCAGAAAACAGGAATCATCTTTCCTTTTCCAAATTCACCCAAATTTCCTCCTTTATTCTTACTTGAACATTCCGAATATTTTCTTGCTAATTCTTGAAAACTTATTCCTGCCGTTAAATCGTCGCAAATTTGTTGAGCTAAACTTAATTTTTTAACTAATATATGACTTGCATTGAGTTTTCCTCCTTTTAATGGTGATCCTCCTGACTTTGCAATTTTATTCCCTTTTTTTTTCTGATTTTTTTGACCTTTACCCATTATTTTTACCCTTTTTTTTTTAATTGTCGTGTATTAAGAATTTTCAGATTTAATTATTGTGAATAGTTCATAAAGACTGTTAACATGATGGTTTGGTTTAATATTTGTCCGTTTTTTTGTTTTTTTAGGATCGTATTTAGTCCCTCTATGGACTAAAACAGTAATTATCCCAATTTTATTTGCAGGTTCAATATCTTTATCTAATCGATCTCCAACATATATAAATTCATTATGTTTGCAATTATACCTTTGAATAAATTATGTTAATAATTCAGGATTAGTCTTCCTAACAGCTACTTCATCAGATATTATTATATCATCAACTAAATTTTCAATTTTTAATCTTAATATCTTCTCATATTGCTTTTTAGGAGAACCATCTGTAATTATTGCAGTTTTGATATTAAGAGATTTCAATTTTTCAAGCGTTTTAATTACATCTTTAAAAAGTTTAAAATGCTTGACTTTTTCTCGATGATAACCCATAACTCCCGCAGCAACATATTTATTTATATTATGTTCTGGTCCAATTCGATAATTAGAATCATTTTTTAACCTTAACATTAGATTATCTAAATGATGTTCGTCATTTGATCCAAATTCAATAACAATCTCATTTAGTAATTGAATTGCATAATCTTCTGGAACTGGTAAACCATATTCTATCATCATTCGAATTGATGCTTGTCGTGCTTTTTCTACTAAAAGAGTACCATTAAAGAGAGTGTCATCAAGATCAAAACCTATCCATTTTATCGTCATTTTATTCATATCTCTAAGCTTTTTCAATTTAAATTCTACAAAATTTTGAATATTAATGTTATAAGTTTTATTTGCAAAAAAAATAATATATAATTTTTTATTTTTTGAAAAATAATTTTAAATCAGTTTTAAATAATTGTTCTTTCAAAAAATATTTAAACTATTTCTAGAGGGTCTAACAAATGCAAATGGCAGTAGCGATTTCTTATTTCCATAGGAAAATTGGTCCAATAGTGTGGTATTCCTACCCAGAAGAGGCATTAAATGAGGAAGAAAAAGGTCATTTAGCGGATATTATGGACCAAGCTTATGAAGAAGGATTCTTCATGCATAAATTTGGTATTTTAACATCGATGAATTACTATTTTGAAATTCCAAGTGAATGGGCAAGAGGAAATAAAGAATTGTTAATGATTAGCTTAATTTTAGACTTTACTCCACAAGTTGGAGTTGAAAAACCGATACAATCTTGGGCAGAATCATTTGCTAATCGATTAAAAGTTAAAAATGAGATATATAAAGCTTTTTATAATGTAGATGACTCTCAAGTTTCTATTGAAGATCATCAAGATTTAAAAGAATTTAGTAAAAATATTAGATTTTGGTTAAAAGAATTATATTGGGTTGCTGTTGAAGTTTTAAGAGAGAAAACTGAAGAAGAAAAGTGGGCAACTATTATGAGTCATCCACAAATTTTCAAAGTTATTAAGAAATTATCTAAAGAACCAATGGATTTAGAAATCTTAGACAAATGGTTTGTAACTATTTTTCCTAATTTTAATTTAACCGAAATATTAAAAGAACTAGAAGAACAGAAGTTTATTTTTATAAATACAATTGGACACAATACATATGTTCTCCTGGTAAAAGATGTAAATATAATGAGAGTTCCTCCAGATTGTGTTATTGATTTAGAAGAAGATTCGCCTGATTTATCAGACTTGACTGAAATCTATATAAACGAAGTTCGAGATTTCTTTGAAACTTATACCCCTACACCTTTAGATTCTCTATCACTCTTTGAATTATTTGCAGATCCAAAAGTATATAACGTTATCTCACAATTACGTGAAGGTCCACTTCCTAAAGAAAAAATTCTATCAATGGTATCAGATGCTTCATCAAAATCATATCTTAAAAATTTAGATTTACTAGTTAGTAAAAGTATTATTCAAGAATTTTCATATTCAGGTGAGCATCTATATCTATTAAAAACAGATGTTGTTTTAACCGCTAGTTTTCCAGAATATCTAAGAAGATTATTACCTCAAGATATGAAAGGATATATAGCTCGACAATATTCTCATAAACCATTAATTGTAAAAGAAGAAGATGATTTGATAGAAAAATCAAATTACAACATAATCTCAAAAATCGAGGATGAAATTGATATTGAGAGTAATGTTGATGAAAATCGAAGCTTAATCTCAGAGAAATTTAAAAATCTTATTAAAGATACTGAAGATAAAAAAAAAAAAAGATAAAGGAAAGAATAAATTTCTGATTAACTTAACCTTTTCCCTTCAATAAACTCTTTAACCCATTCTTTAGCCAAGAAATCTGAAGAGGGTTGAATATGCGGATGTTTAAAGCTAAACGAACTAATAGATTCCAATCGACCACTAATTTTTCGATTAAGAGCTAATTTCATTACGCGGATAATATCACAGACAACTCCAGCACTATTGGGAGAATCTTCAACCTTTAATTTAAGATCAGCAACTAAGGGTAAACCTCCAAATGTTGTTCCATTTATACGGATATAACATATCTTTTTATCCTGCAAAAATGGGACATAATCAGAAGGACCAATACGACATTCAATATCATATGGTAAAACACTTGTAACTGCTGAAGTTTTAGATTTTCGTTTTGTAGCTAAGCGATTTTCCATTTTCATGTTTTCAAAATCAGTATTTCCTCCAATATTAAGCTGGTAGGTGTCATTAATGATGACTCCCCTGTCTAAAAATAATTTAGCTAATACTCTATGCGAAATGGTCGCACCTACTTGGCTTTTAATATCATCTCCAGCACACGGTAAACCCGCTTTTTCAAATTCAGAAACCCAATCCTTATCTCCATCAACATGTTCACTAACAATAAATTCAGGTATATTATTAATAAAACCACATCCGGCATCAATTGCTGCTTGAGCATAAAAGCGTGAAGCAGTGTAAGAACCTACCGGAAGAAAATTACAGAGAATTTCAGCTTTAGAATCTCTTAAAATTTGAGCAACATCACATTCATTTGTTCTTTCAGTATTATAACAGTGAAAACTCTCAAGCATATGAGGCGCGCAACCATCAAGAATTGGTCCTGCATGAACTTTCACACCAAGTTTAGGCATATTTTCTTTAGGAACAATTGGTTGACAAACATTAGGTTCTTCATAAATTGCATCACTGATATCTTTTCCAATTTTTAACTCGTTTATATCAAATGCGGCAACGATTTTGATATTCTTATAGGTATATCCTCCTATTGAAGGATTCATAAGCCCTTTGATAAAAGCATCATCGCCTTTGATATCCTTATAATACTCCATCCCCATGATTAAAGCAGAAGCGCAATTCCCTAAACCTGCAATTGCAACTCTAATTTCATCTTCACGGGCGATTCTTTCGCTTGTTGTTCCTAATGACATTTCAGAATGTTCACTAGCTTTCTTATAAGTATTTTCATCCATATTGATGTCTTAATTCAGTTTCTTATTTAAATTAAATTTATATTTGTCCCCTAATTTAGGGTAAAAATAGGATCTTTTTTATTTTTATTTAAATTTATATAATAAATGACACCTTCTCAACGGAAAAATCAAGTCCGTCTTAAGATTTATATTCCAGAAAATAAATTTCAAGAGTGGACTGAGTATTTAGAAGAATATAATCAAATTTCTGATTTTTCTTTAATTTTAGTCTTTGGGTACGGAAAAGTCTTTTTAGTATCCCTGAAAAGGAATCAATACCCATAGTTCCTTATCAAAAACGTTCAAAATTTCAAAAGAATTTTAAAAAGTTGGAGAAAACAGTATGGATATCTAACACACAAAAACAAGCACTTATTCAGAAAAAAGGAATATTATCTCTTAATGCCTTTATATTACTTATTCTTGATTTAACCGTTTATGGAAGTACAACTGAGAAGCAAAACATACTTTATATGTTTCAATTACGAGAAAGAATTGAAAACTTAGAAAATCGCGTTTTTAATCTAATTGATCAACTGAAAGTAAAATATGGTGAAAAAAATTAATCTCGGCTCAGCGTGGGGCGACTATCTCATTGCTATCGCTCAAATTGTCAATTGGGATCATCATAGCCTTGAAAAATTAACATTCATTTATGCATTTAAGAAAATTACGACCTTTTTGAGTAATCAAATACTTTGAATCAACCTTTTCAACCAATTTCAGATTGAATAAAACAGGTAAACGTCCAGTTATACAAGCCATGGGTACTCCTGAAAGCATCATTATAGCATCATCATTTTGTGCCCCTTTATAAATCGCTGAGGCAATTTGGATACCAAAATCACCTAAAAGATATTTATAACTAGTTAGTTCTTCAATTTCGGTTTTAGATAGAGGTGGATTGATGTTTGTAGAGTTATTTAATGTCATAAAAAATTCATTTTCTTGAGCTTTGTTTAATATTAATTGTTTATTATCTTGTAAAAAATTTTCTAAATTTGTTTTTTTCTGATACTGAATCAATCTTATTTTTGAATCAATTCAATTCCACATTGCATCACATCATAATTCTCTGAAATAACATCTGTTAAAGTTATCCCATCTTTCCAATCTTCATGGGGCAAAACATAATATTCTACAGAAAATCTCCCTTTTTTTTCACTGATACCAGTTGTATGTATTAATTTGTAATCTAATAGATATTTAGTTGTTTTTTCTAATGAATCCTTTGAACCAGACTTATAAATTATTTTTAACTTCCAAATTTCTCGCGATTCTATAGGGTAGCAAGTAATCCGAGTCAAATCAGAACTTATAGAATATATACACAACAAGTTTAAAGCAGGATCATACGGTACAATTAATACAGGAGAAAATAGCAATTTCTTAAAATTATCGTAAGTTTTTATAAATCCTCTGGTTATTGGTGGGATTTTTTGATCTGCCGGATATTTTTTCACGTATTTATAATATAAAATTAGGTTTATTTGTGTTTGTGTTTGTTCAGTTCTGATTTTTCTCTTTTAGGGGGAATGGTTGAAAATGTTTGTCGCCAAATTTTCAATGTTTTTTTGATAGTTCCACTGGTAATTCTAGTATGAAAAATTACAGGAGTTGAATTTAATTCTTTTATTAAAGTCATTGCTGTAATTAAATGGTGTTTTGAAATATTATCCACACGTATAATTCCAATTTGATTAGAAGGATCCCACCGTATCATCCAAAGCCCAACTTTAAATGTAATATATTCTCCGAAGAATTTTATCAATTTTTTCCCAATCGCTTTTATAATTAATTCTTTATCAAAATTTTTCTTTTCTGGGGTTAGAATTTCGAATAAAATATATCTTTGTCTAATATATTTCAATTTTTAAGGTCTCCTTCGGCTCTTTCATCAATGATATCAACAATTTCTACTCCAGATTCGATAAACAACTTCTGATCTCGTTTTATGAATTTTAATATGATTTCTTCAGGATTATGGGTCAAAATCCTTTTTGCTTGAAATTCTGGGATATTACAAACTGAATAAAGAAAAGATAGTGTCTCTTTTGGGCCACGCATTAGCCAAGGATTATCATTAATAGAATCGGATCCGATTAGATATTTATGGGCACTGGGTTTGGCTTTAAGAAATAAGCGATATAGAACACGTAAAATCTTTGTTCTTTTATAATGTTCATTTTCAATAACTGGTATAAGGCTTAAATCTAAAAAACACTCATTTTGACGAGCAAGGGAAATAATTCCTTTTGTTAGGCTCTTCTGAGACTCTAATGTTGGTAATGATAAGATATCAACTCTTCCATCTCTAGCAGCAATTTCAAGAACCTCTTTATTTAATGATTTTACTGCAATTAAGCATCTTCTTTCTTTCCAAATGGAGAGTTCCTTTTTTAATAATTTTGGAGTTTCAGGGTTTAGTGTTACACGAGGAATCAAGGAAATGGGTGAAATTTTTGTTCGATAACTCAAAATATCTGTTATTGACAATGGAAATTTAATTTTAGGGACATTATTTGGGAAGAAATCGGATTTAATAAAAATTTGATAATCTTTTTTTGATTTTAAATCAATAATTGCTGCTTGATAACCAATTTTATAACATAATGAGATATTTTTTAGAAAAATAGTAGGTTCATTTTGCCAAGGAATACAACTATTGATGAACATAAGAGAATCTCCGTATCTATAAAAGATTATTATCTATAAAATATTTTTCAATATTTTCACTTGTTATATGGAAATGAGACTTATTTTGAATTGCAATTGTAATCTGAACAACATCATTAGTTTTTGCTAGCTTAATTTTCCCTAATGCTAAAAACTGTTTATCTAATCTGAAATAAAATTTTAATTTGTCATCTAAACGGTTTTCAAATGAATATTTAAGTTGAGTTTTATCTTCTGTGCTCAAATTATCTGTAATTTTTGCTAAAACATATTTTATTGATTTTTGAATCTTCAAAACAATTAATAAATCAAAGATCCTTTGACTAAAAGCGCCTGTACATTTATTTACTTGAAAGATATCATGTAAAATTTCTTCGGGAATCAAATTTGAAAAAGAATCCTTTACTTTCTGCATTGATTCAGTATTATGCACATGAGTACGAAACTCTATTTGTCTAATTTTTAATGAAATTGATGGATTTTCTAAATGATTTGCCATTTTTTTCCATCTTTATACAATTAGAAAAAAAAATTGATTAATGTAAATTGCGATTTGCTCTGAGTGAAGGTCTGATTTTCTCGCTACCTTTTCCTTTAGATCTCAAACCTCTTGTTTTCTTTCCCGCAGATGTTAATCCACGGAAAACGCGCCGTGTA
>JAUWPK010000249.1 GCA_030611625.1 Promethearchaeum sp.
TGGAATTTCGCCTAAAATTTTGATATTAAAATCAGAAGCTACCTTTAGAATTGGTTCTTTATAGTCGGTTAATGTAGATCGATTTAAAATAATTTCAGCATTTTGTCCAGATAATTGAATCAATCTCAATATACGTTTCAAATCATGTTCTCCAAATGGAGTCGCTTCTGTAACGCTTAAAGTTAAATCTGCTAAGCTAAGTGCTTTTTCAACATCGCAATGAGCTCCTGGAGCAGTGTCAGTAATGATAATATCATAGCAAAATTTTTTATGAAGTTCGATTGATTGTTCAATTAAATTCTCAACAATTAACACAGAAATTGCTTCGCCTGGATTTAATTCACCCACTAGCAAATCGAGGTTATCATAAACATTATTCATGAAATAACTAGAGCCTATTGAACGTTTTCCAGAAGAAATTGCATCAGTTGGGCAAACACGCTGACAAATGGTGCATCCAGAACACATTGGTTCCATTAAAGAAGGAAATTGATCAGGGAATTGAAGGATTGCATGACGGTAACAAGCATCCCGACATTTTCCACATTTAGTACATTTATCTGTGGAAAATATTGGCACGAACATATCAATTTGGGTCTTGGTTACATCTTTATCTGTTAGATCTTTTCCCAATAGAATATTTGAATTGGGATTTTCTACATCACTATCAATTAGTAGAACTTTGTATCCAAGATGGGCATAGTAAACAGCGAGGTTTACTGCAATAAGAGTTTTACCTGTTCCGCCCTTTCCACCTGTTACTGAAATTTTTTTGACATCTGAGAGATCTTGCGACATATTTTTTCCTTTCTAAGTGGTTAATATTGTGTTGTTTTATTTTAAAAATTACCTCGACCTTGTCCTCGACCTTGGCCCCGACCTTGTCCTCGACCCATTCCTTGACCTCTTCCCGTCCCAACATGACCTGCAGAAGTTTGAGCTGTGATCAAAGGTAATTTATCTTGAAGATAGAGTTCCACCAAAGCCTTTACGGCAATGTTAGGTTCATTTGGATATCCATAAGATGATACACCACCTTGATTTAAAGCTCCAATTGCATTGGGACCATAATCTGCCCCAGCTACAACAGTAGCACCAGCTCCCACTACTAGTTGAACTGCCAATGGCCCTGCTCCACCCATAGCTTTCGATGCTGAATTCTCAACAACATTTACTTCATTAATTTCTCCATTTTTTATAGAGATTATCGTAAAAAACGGGCATCTACCGAATCTTCGGGTTACTTGAGCATTTAGCCCATCTGAAGTTGTGGTAGGAATTGCTATTTTAACATTTTTTTCAACCATAATTTTTCACTTTTTTATTATATGAATAGGTATTCAAATAAATAAAAGAATTTCTAAATTAAAAACTTACCGTGATATTTTATAATCACATATTTATATGGGAAAATGAGAACAAATTTTGAAAATTTTTTTATTCTTTAATAAAAGATGAAAAATATTACCTCTTAATTTTATTAATGGATTAATACAAACATCTTAAACTCCCTTTCTCATGAGTCTTAAGAATTTCGAATGGGGAGAAGTGTTCTAGAAATAATATAAGCATCTTCCAGAAAATAGTACCCAATCGAAGATATTTATTTTAGTATATTTTCGATTCAAATTGGGGTTTTTTTAATGAACAAAAAACTATTAAAAATTGTAACTTTTGGTTTAGCATTTATAATGGTTGCTAATCTAATTGGGTTTGCTGAAGCTGCAGTTGGATCTGACACTCAACGCTCAAATAAAGTTGAGGGAATCTTTCATATACCTACAGCAGTAATTGATGACAAGGCTGTAGATTTAGCAGCTGCTGATGGAATTGTAAATAAATACGCAGTCATTATTGGTATTTCTGACTACAGTGCTGTTAGTGATCTGAGCTATTGTGATGAAGATGCTAGTGATTGGTATAATTACTTAGCACCTTTAGGATATGAAATCACACTACTCGGAGATGGAAGTAATACCTACCCAGTACCTATTGATGGATTAGCTACGGAATATAACATGAAACAAGCAGTTGCGGATATTTTAACTGTAGCTGACGAAGATGATGTTATCGTATATGCTACCAGTGGACATGGATCTGAATTAAAAATTGGGCGTGGAAGAGATGCAACCTATGAACAATTAATTTGTGCATGGGACTATGGAGTAGGTGAAAATGGAGAAGATGGTAAATTGTTTGATTATGAATTTGCTCAAATGTGGGCACCTGCTGTATCAAATGTTTTCATTTTTGTTGACCATTGTTTTGCAGGGGGTATGGATGAACTTTTCGATAATCCAAACGCCGATTGCTTTTATATGACGACAACATGCACTGCCGATGGATATGGATATGATATGTCTGCATATGAAAACGGTAAATGGACCTATTGGTATTTAGAAGCTGGTCTGGTTGGTGAAGGAATCACAGATCTTAATGTTTGTTTTGATTGGGCTCATGCAAACTATGAGTTCAGACACGATAGAGATGAACCAATGGAATTCGGATTTGCGGATTTTACATTATAGGGTAATATTTTATTTTGTTTATACCCTTTTTTTTCCCAATTTAATCTAATTTTTTTTTCCCAATTTTAAATACCCAAACCTTTGATAAACGCATAAATTATATCAGCCAAAGAAAATAAAATAATGCAGTGGAGTAAAAAATTGAACTATCTCACATTTAAATTGGTTATTTCAGAAGACTCAGGAGCGAAAATTTTCCAAAAGCTCGCAGATTACTGGAATTCGACGAAGAAATTAGATGAAAATTATTTTGGACCTGAGTTCTATTGGGCTTTTTTCCAATTGGGTGATTTTCCAAATTCAGAGATGGCTTTAGTTAAGTGGGAAGTCTGGTCACAATACCGTTTAAGGGGAAATTTTGAAGATTTAAATAAATCAGCATATATCGGAGTAACTTGTGGCCTTTTTATATATTACCCTCAAAATTCTGATTCATACAAGAAACTTAAGGAAGGTACTAATTTATTCTTTGAAAAACGCAGGTCAGATATAGCCCCTTTTACGGTTTTTGCCATTGTAGAAAAAGAGGAGAGCGAAATTCCTGATGAACATAAAAATTTCATAGAAGCTAATGGAGGACATATACTAATTTTAACCCAATCCTTTTTAGAAAATAATATTCAGGAAGTAATCATATATACTTTTATCAATTATTTGAAAGAACTACAACCGGAATTTTGTAAAGACCTAGAAATTGAAAAAAATTACTGGTCATTAACATTATCTGAGCTAAGGGCTATCTTAATGGCAGATCGCCAAGGTATCCAATTAAGATCTCGGCATTTACCTTCCTTGGGTAAAAAATTAGAAGAAATAAAACTCGAAGAAGAAATAGAACTTACTAAAGAAGAATTAAAATCAGTTGCTATTTCACCTGAAGGGGAAGTTATTCCTATAAGTAAAGAGATAACACCAAGTGAAGTAGTTGAATTACTTAAAAAAGGCTATAAACTTCCTGCATGGGTTGTTATCCCACGACATTGTCCGAAATGTTTCAATCAAAATCAAAATAGTATCCGCGAGATTGAAGATAAAAATGTAATTCTAATGGAATATCCACGAATTTATGGTATGAAATTCGTTTGTGGAAATTGCGGGAATGAATGGCGCGAAAAATGAGATGATTGAACGAATAAAAACTAACACGAAGATTTTTCTATATTTACATTCAGTTATTTGATATGAATGGTGAATCTGTAGATAAAAAAATAATTAATATTGGAATAATAGGGTGTGGTGGAATAGCTAAAAATCACGCATTTTCCATCAGTTTATTAGAAAATAATGCCCGAAAAATCTGGAAATGGAAAGAATCATCTCAGAAAATCAAACCCGTATTATACGCTTTAGCAGATATAAACGAAGAAAAAGTGGATGCGTTTGCTAAACATTTTCCTGCAAAAAAAAATTATAAAGGGGCTAATGCTGGTTATGAACTTATCAATGACCCTGATATTGATGCAGTTTTTATTCTTGTACCAACTGCTTACCATTTGGAATATGTATTAAAAGCGGCTGAAATGGGAAAGCATATATTTCTTGAAAAACCAGCAGCTTTTTCTTCTGATGATATTCAAAAAATGATTGACGCTCGCGATAAACATCAAATAGTGCTCCAAGTAGGCTTAGTTATGCGAAGTACTTCCCCCATTTATTATCTAAAGAAACTTTTATCAGATAATAAAGATAAGTGGGGATCTTTAACCAATATTGTTTATTCTGATTCCCAACAAAAACCCTATACAAATGATCCAACCCACCCTTCTACATGGCGTCGCGATAAAGATAAAGCTCATGCAGGTGTTTTGTTTGAACACGATATTCATGATTTGGATGGAATGATTTCAATTTTTGGGGAAGTTGATGAAGTTTATGCTAAAGTAAAATATTTTGCTGGATATGAAGGAATAGAAGATTCAGTTGCCGCTCTCATCACTTTCAAAAATGGTGTTACTTTTACGATGAATTGTATGTGGAATGATATAAATTACGATTGCCGAAAATACGAAATATTTTTTGAAAAAGCCAAGATTAGGATTATTGCTGACGGCAGGGATGAAAAACTCGCAGAATTGTACGTGCAATATCTTAATGAACCAGAATATGAAATTAAAATGAAAACAATGGATGAATATTTCTTTAACCAGATTGGAATGCCACACGTAAATTCAGAAATTCCCGGGCCTTATTATGCCGAAGATTTAAGATTTATTAATGCAATTGTAGAAAATAATATTGAAAGTGAAATAAAAGCAGAATATGGGAAATATGTACATGAAGTGATTGAAGCTATTTATCGTAGTAATGAGATCGGTCAAGTTATAAAGTTTAAACCATTATAATTTTCTTCAATAACAAACATCAATATCGAAATTTTTTTTTGTATTTGATTTAGAATAAGAAAATTTATAATTTTCATCTCCTAAATTCATATATTCTGTTAATAAAAGATACTTCAATAGTAATAAGTATCTTAAAAATAAACAAAAAACAATCAATATAATGTTTGGAGTGTAAATCTTGACAATTCTTGAAACAGCAATATTATTCAAAGGAAAAAGCCTATGTGAGGAACAATTTTATTCATCTAAAGAAAATATAAATGATATTGATCGTGAATTTTTAACAAAAACACTTGGTATTCTAGTAAAATCTACTTCTTATGATAAAATTCATAAATTTTCAATGGGGGAGTTTAAGATTCTAATAAAATTAAAAAGTTTAGAAGTTACCGATGGAGATGTTAATGAAGAAGTAAATAATCAACCTTCAGAACAACTTAAGAATCCTCCGCTAGTAATTTATTGCATTGCTGGAATAAATGCAGATCAAAAACATATAAATACTTGTATGGAAGATGCTATTACTCAATTCTTGGAAAAATTCAGCATATCTGATATTATAACTAAAAAAACAAAGAAATTTAAATCATTTAATGAAAGATTAAAAATAATTTTCAAAGAAATTGCATTAAAACCCGAAGATAGGTTTAAATCGATATTATTTTGATCAAAGAAAATTTAAGTCACATTAACATATATTTATTAATTTCATTCTAAAATAAATAAGTAAAATGAAACGTTAAAAAAAGAATTTGGTGAAAAAAAATGACTCAATTCAGATTTCGGTTAACTGGGGTTCCTCCTGACCAATCTATCCGCCTTATAGAAATAGATCCAAACCAAACAATTGCAGAAATTAAAA
>JAUWPK010000256.1 GCA_030611625.1 Promethearchaeum sp.
AAAGCACAGAATCCTTCAGTTTGTGGTTTCATAGTTGTGGTTCCATTTGAAGTGGTTCCCAAATAATTTGAATTTAAGTTTGGACTAGTTGTGAATTCCCCTGATTGTTGTGAAGTGGGTATATTTGATGATTGCTGAAAAGTTGGTCCTTGAATTGATATTTGATTTCCATATCCATCAAAGAATTCAGTAATACCTTTACCAGATCGCATAAATCCAATTAGAAATAAAATATTTCCAATCAAAAGGGCAAATAATCCCATATAAGACATAATTATCATAAATGGAACCCCAACAATTGAAATTATTCGACCAATTTTTATTAAATTGGTCCCCTCAGAGATTTTAATTGCAAGTGAGTTTCGATAATTTGTAGCTTTAATTCTTTCTGCCCACCTATCGAGAGCTAGAACAGATAGGATTTTAAATACAATAATTAGAATCGCCACAAGTAGTATAACAATAATATATCCTAAATATAGCAAAATAATACCATAAATTCCAATTTCCGACACATTAAAAGGCAATAAGGCCCCACTTATATAGAGGATAATCATACCTGGTATTAAAATAATCCACATGAAAATTGTTATAATTAACGCCCATAATTCCCATTTGAATGTTTTTTGGAGGTCGATATCATTTGTATCTTCTCCAATCTTTTTTAGTTGAATTAAATATTGAATAAAGATTATTAATTTGAATATTCCGATTATGAATAAAATGATAATGAAAAAAAGTGCAAGTATCCCAAAAACAATTGTTGTAGAATAACTTAGCATAACCATCATAAGCATTATAAAAGCAATGAAAAGAGCGATACTTCCAATTACTGTTACCCCCAGTGAAATCCATGAAATAATTGAGTATCTATTCATGGTTTTACCCATTGAAGAGAAATCTTCCCAATTCTGAAGATAGTCATTATTAGAATTTGATGCCATTTGATAATATAGTCGACAGTATTGTATATATATTTTTGGGTATTTTTAGGTATTTTTAAATAGAATTATGCAATTTAAAATTGTCGGATTAAAATACTCATAATCGTGATGGTAATAATATGCGAGTACTTTAAATGGAATAAAGAAGAAATTAAATAAGAGATTTAAATACTAAATAACAAAATTAAAATAAGGGAAATAATTTAGTACACAAAATAAAAAGAAGATATACAAAAATGCCATTAAAGTGTTTATTAATTAGCGATGACAGTGGAATTCCATTCTATTCGCGTGAATTCGATTTTGAGGGTATAGATGCGACTTTATTAAGTGGATTACTATCTGCAGTTGGAACAATCGGAAAAACACTATTCAGACAAGACATTGCGACAATTACTTTTGGTAAAAATATTCAACCCAAAAATGCAAGCAAAATCATTGTAATAAGTAAGGAATTCTTCCAAATAAAGAAGCAAATTTTCTTTGTTTTCTTCTATCATGGAGAACATAATATGAAACAATTGCGGCAACTGGCTACTACTATATTCATGGAGTCTAAACAATCTTTTAGAGATAGGACCCCCGAAACCCAACAACTTCGCAGAAATATAGATCGTATTATTGAGCTAAAATTCAATGGCTTAGAAGGATGGTAATCAAAAAAATTTTTAAAAATCTTCTTCAGATTCTTCTTCTAACAGGTTAAATTGTCGTAATAGATCTTTAACAGTATTAGATGATTTTTGGACCATTTCATTTTCGCCCATTTGCGTGTTTTCAAGGATTTGATCACCAAATTCAACAAAAGCTTTAATTGCTGCAACATTAAATTCGTTTACTTGGTTTTGGGTTTTCTCAATGAATTCACGTCCGGATTCTCCGAACACATTTTCGGTAAAATCCAAAAAAGCCTCGTTTAATTTTTCCAGAGTATTTTTCTCATTTTCTTCAGACATCTTTACTTTCTCCTACTTAATTATGAAAATATTTATGATTTATAAAAAATATTATGATTTATAAAAAGTATTATCTGTTTGAATTGTTCAAATTTTGGATCGGTGGAAGTATGGAAACCTGTATTGTATTATTTATGCAAATCATAGTTTATAGTTCATTAGTGATTATAGTTATTGCATTATTGGCAAAAGGGATTCAATCCATGATTATTAATTTTAAAAATAGAGATAAAACAAAAACCAATATGGGCTTTGAATCAACCTATGGTGAACCGTTAAATTTGGTAATAATGGCGATGATCCTTATAATTGTTATTTTCTTGATTAATATTCGGGTTGGATTTCAGTGGACACTTAGAAAACAAGATCAACCAGCAATAATCTTGTCTTCAATACCTGTTGGTTATATTATAATTGGGATTATTGTGAATATTATCCAATATTTTCGTGGTGCAAAAAAGCATACCATAAGAAGTGATCCAGTGGTAAAAACTCTTGAAATATCTGGAGAAAAGAAACAAAAAACCGATTTTAGGAGGAAATTTTGGCATTTATTTGTTTTTATTTTGGTTATTTCAATCTTAATTTTACTTCGGCGATATTTAGCATCTCAAGCTAATGGGGCTTTATGGGTCGAACATTATCAACAACTTTTAGATGGTTTTTTCGATTACACAGATGGAACCCAGTTTATTGATAATATTTTTATCAGAAAAACACCTCCTATGGGACAAAGCGCAATAATCATTTTTATGTACGGTATGGTTGTTTTTATGTTCACCATCGAAATTACACGATTATCCGGTCATGTGTTTTTTCTATTTCAAAAGAAAGTTGAATCCATAATGCGCGAAAAGGAGAAAAATACTTTTGGTTCATATACTCATTTTGCAACAGGTTTTCTTATAGCTGCCTGGATTTTGCCCCCGTTTCCATTTTTAGCTGCAATGTGTTTAGGATCCTTTGCAGATCCTATTGCCAGCATAATAGGAATGAAATTTGGCCATAAAAAATATTCTTGGAATGGAAAATCGATAAAAGGTACAATTGCAGGTATAATAACGGCATTTATTTCTATGTTTTTTTTTGTGGGATGGATTTATGCATTAATTGGAAGTATAGTTGTTTTTGCCATTTCTGACATAATTACACCAAAACCTTTGGAGATTTCTGATAATATTTTAATGCCAATAATGATTTCCCTTATTTTCATATTATTAACAGCTTTGGGAATTCCTTATACTCCATTAATTCATTTTTAAATAATAAAGCATTATTACAAAATCTTTTTTATATTAAAAACAATAGAAATTTAGAGGTATATTTCATGGATATCTGGGATTGGGAGCTAGAGTTAGAGCACGTAATTTATTTATTTGTTGGATCAATAACATGGCTGATTTTATCAGTCTGGAGCAATATATCACTAAATATACTTTATGATCCACTTCCTGCAGCAATTCAGACATTTACAACTGTTTGTTTTTGGATTGGAGGAGGGGGCATTATTTTTGGAATAATATTGATAGTTATAACTGCTGGAGACTAATCACTTAATATTATTATATTAAATACAGATTTAGTTAAATTCGTGAATTTTATGAATCATAAAGATTTTTCGGCTTTAATTCAAACATCTGAAAATTATATTAATGAAAATTCTGAAATTCTCTCACAAATCTGCATAGAAATTTTAAATTTAAATTTAGATAAAAAGCACTATTTGAATTATTGAAGATAGAATTTGTTCCGATTTATTTGCAATTAATGAAAATTTTTCAAAAAAAGAAAAATACAGTAGTATTAGGGATTGCAGGAGTCAATGGTTCAGGAAAAACAACTTTAGCTAGATTCTTATCCTTACTTCTTCAAAAGAATGGACATTATACTATTAATTTTTCCATGGATGATCTATATCCGACTAAATCAGAGAGGTTAAAACTCGCGAATAATATTGATCCTTCTTTAGAAACGCGCTTAATGTACGATAATGCGCTTGTTAAGAGAATATTTAGGTCTTTACGGAACTGGGAGGATTCAATATTAATTCCAAAGTTTGATAAAAGTATAGATGATAGATTTCCAGAAAATAAATGGCAAATTATAAAGAAAAAACCTGATTTTGTTATAATTGAAGGTGTTTTCACATTTGCTCAACCAATTTCCGCAGAGAATTTATCTAAAATTGATCAATATATTGATTCTAAAGTTGACGATTTAAGAGTTTCATATAATTTCATTGATTTTAAAATTGCACTACTAGCAGAGTCGGTAGAAAATGTTATTCAATTTCGTAAACAACAAGAAATACAGCTCAGAAAAGAAAATGGGGATAATTTTGGAATGATTCCACAAGAGGTTGAAAAATTTATAATGTATTTTAAAACATACCTTAAACGATATACTTGGCCCTTAGAGAATAATCCTATTATTGATTTTGTTTATACTTTTAATTCTAAAAGAAAAATAACTAAGATTTCATCACCAAAATTTAATTTTATTTATTAATCTTCACAGAAATCTTCTTTAAACATACAATTCTTTAATAATTCTTGAGCTGCAGGAGAAGATTCAATTATTTTCTTTTCTCTATCTTTTACTATCTTTCGATCACTACGCAACAAATTTACTTTCTTGTTAGCTCGATATGCCATGATAAAACCCCAAATCATGAGAACTCCGATAAAAATATAAAGTATAATGCTCATCCACAACTCAGTTGCAGCATTGAAAATAATTATACTAGTTGGTGGACCGATTAAGATTATTGCTAATCCAGTTCTGAATTCTGCTAAACAAGTTCGCTCTTCAGCAAGAAAATTCCTCTCTAATGCAAGTAGTGTCCGCATCCTAGACAACATCATTGATTCGTCTTTTTTTTCAGTCATCTAAATTCATATCCATATTCAATTATATATATGATTAATAGTTTCTATTTTTTTCAATGAAATATTAATCAATTTATTAAAAAACCTATGTTAATAAATATGAATTATATTTTCAATGTTTCATCCACAATCATTTAAAGATCTCTTTGTAGAAAAATCTCATAAATCATTAATTTTAACAGGAAATGAAGCTTATGCTAGAGGTCTTTTTGAGGCGGGAAGTCAATTTTTAGCTACATACCCAGGGACTCCGGCTTCAGAAATAGGAGATATTTGGGAAAAATATGCAGAAACAAATCCATTAGTTGAGTTCGATTTATCTCTGAATGAAACTGTCGCTTTTGAAGCAGCCGTTGGCGCAAGTTGGAGCGGAGTACGAGCGGCTGTTTCGTTTAAACATCTTGGAATGAATTTAATTGCTGATGCTCTTCATTCCGTTATGTATTCGGGGATAGATGGAAAAAGAAAAGCGGGATTAGTAATAATTTGTGGTGGAGACCCTGAAATCTCCTCTTCAACAAATGCTGAAGATGTAAGATTATTTTCTTTTCACTCCAAACTTCCAATATTGGAGCCGTCTTCTGTGCAAGAATGCAAAGATTTTGTCAAATTAGCCTTTGAATTATCAGAAACTTGGGATCTTCCTGTTCTTATATATTCTCCAAGTAGATTACATCATGCATCT